>DATNPK010000075.1 GCA_036703275.1 Coleofasciculaceae cyanobacterium
GACTTGGAATATTTTCCTCACCAACACGAACCTTAAGTTGTTTAATTGTTAATTCTCGTTATTTTTTTATGTAACTTTGCTTAACAATTAACCGCTTTTCTCTGAGTCATAAACTCATTTAAAGCGAACGGTTCGCACCAAGCCGATACCACCACGATCATAGATTTCTCGAAACTGTTCAATGGCATTGAGACTGAGACGTTCTGTTTCATCAACGATAATAAGCTTACAACGATCTTTCACTGCATAAGTAGGTGTGTCTAGTTGACCTGGAACGGAAAATTCTTCAATTAAGCGTCCTAATTCAACCCGCATACTTCTAATATTTTCACGAACTAAACGGGGAGGGCTAGAAACAGAAGCGGTATAGAGTAAAGTGCTGCAATCTCTAATCTCTGGGAACAAAGGTGCATAGGGAAGGTGAGGTTGAAGCCGTTGTTCTAGAAAAAACCACTGGGTATAATAGCGAGCTTACAGTGTTTTTCCCACACCAGGAGAACCATAACACAAGCCAATGTATTCTTTTCGCAGACAAGCATCACAGAATTCAGCAAATCGCCTATATTCTTTAGTAACAATGAACGATTTCTGTTCGGAAAATGCTTTGGTATCGTCGATAGAATCAAAGTTATTCATTAAAATATAGTTTCAACTTGTGCTTGGGGGGTTGACTGTTCTCGGTTGTTTGTGATGTTTCTAGAGGATAATTAGTAATCGGAGACTTCTTGGGATTTCCCATTAAGGCATCAACAATAGATACCCTGTCTTTAATCTGCTGTTTGAGTTGTTTGCGTCTTTGATTGCGAGCAGCCTTAATTTCTTTGAGGGTTACGGTTTGAGTAGACAAATCAGGACAGATAGCGCGACAGAGAAATTTATTTTGATAGTAAACTCTGATTTCTGTCATATCTCTGGGGTCATAACGAATGCTGATATCTTCGCCGATATAGTTTGCTAGTAAAGGATCTGTATATCTCAAGCCCTGAAATTTAATACCATCTCTTTGAATGCGTCTCGTATCTTTAATAGTCAACAACAGCAGATCTAATTTTTCTAATGATTCTGGTAGTTGGGGTAGAAACCCCTTGCTATTCCAACGTTTGCCTGGAGCTTCTTTTGTCTGACTATGTTCTGCTTGATGATACTCAATGAGAAATCTTTCAAATTCGGAATCAAGCTGATTAAAATTCAGAATTGGATTAGGCGATTTGTGTCCAGGTGGTGCATACCCAGGCAATTTGGCTAACAGTAGTTGATTGACAGTTCTGAAAAAACGTTCAATCTTACCTCTACCTCTGGGTTCGCCAATAGTAGAGAATATCAGTTGGATTTTCAGATCTAAACAGACTTGCGAACTATGGTGAGAAGTAAAATCACTGCCCTGATCTGTGTAGAGTATTTCGGGAATACCACAGATATGCCAAGCAGGATTGTTTTTACGCCAAATGCTCTGTTTTAGAGCCAATGCTGTTTGTAAAGCAGAGGGAGCATCAAAGGAAATATAGTATCCTGCGATCGCTCTACTATAATCGTCCATAATGATGGTAAGCCAAGGTCTTACTGGCTGTTCTTTTTCATCAAATATCCAGATATCTAGCAGAGTATGATCTGCTTGCCAGATAGCATTGGATTCCTTTGCATTATGGCGATGAAGTAAATCAAAGGCTTGTTTGTAGGCTTTTGTTCCTTCGTGTGCTAGTGTCATTAAAGCTGGGTCTAGATTGCGGATAATTCCATATACTGTCTCGTAAGAAGGAGGGGTAATTTCTGAACGAATGCACCAATCATTGACTCGACGATGAATAGTAGCTTTGCTCATGGCTGGTTTTTGTAAAGCCAATCCTTCAATCACTTTTTGAACCTCAGCATTTACAATTTTATGAGTACCGTTATCTTTGCGTTTACTACGGCATAATCCTGCTAAACCTGACTGTTTATAATTTGCCACCCAACGTTGGGCAGTCCTCAAGGGAATACCAGCATCGGAGATTGTTCGACTGAGAGGAATAGCATCTTCAAGATGAGGGCGTAATATCTGATAACGTTCCCAGGCTATTGCCCTTGAGCTTTCTGGTAACTCGTTAAGGTTGGGTAATAGATCACTCAATGAATCAGACATTTGATAAACGATAAATGGTGGAACGGTCTACATTGAAGGTTTTAGCTAACTCGGTAGCTGACTTACCTTCTTCTCTCAATTTGAGAATTAATTCTTTTTGTTCGCGAGACAGTTTTTTCGGACGACCAAATCTGACCCCTCTCTTCATTGCAGCTTTTCGCCCCACACTGGTACGTTCTCGAATTAAATCTCGTTCAAACTCGGCTATACCTGCAAAGACGGTCATAATCATTTTCCCTGCATGAGAAGTGGTATCTGCCCAAGGTTCTCCCAAAGAATAGAAGGCTACCTTTTTCTCTCGTAGAGTTTCAACAATTTCTAGCAGATGGTGAGTTGAGCGAGCCAAGCGATCTAATTTACAAACTACCAAAGTGTCAGATGCGCGAATCTGACTCAGCAACTTCTCTAATTCAGGACAAGTTTTTTTAGCTCCTGAAATTTTTTCTTCAAAAATATCTTCGCAGCCATTCTCTTTGAGTAAAGAAATCTGATTTGAGAGATTTTGGTCATTTGTACTAACGCGAGCGTAGCCGATTTTCAATTTTCAACCCTCAGTCCAAAATTTTGTCGCAAAACATAGTGCATAAATCATATACTTTTGCTACTAACATTTGCAACAGCTAAAATTCAACAAAACCGCGATCGCGAATTGCGTCGCAAAAGTTGAAACTTTTGCGACGCGCAGCTAGCCCTAAAGGATACCGCTTCGCATATGCTTTAGTGCCACACTCAAATCAAAAACAACCAATAACAGTTAATTTGTATTGCGCCAAATATCTCTAAAGAATTTACGCCACTAATGTCTGAAAGTTACAGCTACTTATAAGCTCAATTTAAGTCATTCTGAGTCATTTTAAATTGTTTAATTTTTCTCGTTGGCGATCGCCTTTTTATCTCAATGTTAAGTTCGTCAGCGGTATCAGTTGCTACTCAAACCCCGATAACGCTATTTCTGTATTATTTAAGTTGTCTAAGCTTTAAAGCAAACAATGAAGAAGAAATTTTTGGAAAGAGCCAGTTGTAGTTTAATTTCATTTCACGGAATTTTTAGTTTTATACTTTACGAATCTCAGGAAAAAGCGATTGCGCTCCGCGCACTGGCTTTGCCGATCGCTACTGAACAGAGCAATGAAATAGCATCAACCAACTCAACTGGCAACATCAAAGATGCAAATCGACAACAGGCTAAGAAGCCAAAATTCCCCGATCGCGGCATTCCTACAGGTCGTCGTAGAGGTGGAACGAGTCGTAGTGATTGTCCTGTATTAGATAGATCTTTAACTGCCATAGTTCCTGGAAGAGATACTAAAGAAGTTGATAATTTACCCTACAGCAGTTCGCCCAAATTTCCGCCTCAAACTAAATTTAGCGACTCAAAATCATTCTTGACCCGAACTCTTGAAGAATATCCCACATTCTGGATATATGTTCCCCAACTGGCTGAGTCTTCTCTTCAGGGAGAGTTTATTTTACAAGATGAACAGGATATAGATATATACCGAGCTTTTTTAAATTTACCGAGTAAATCGGGAATACTAAATATTAAATTACCACCACAACCGTCTCACTCTCTGAAGGTCGGTCAGAAATACCATTGGTACGTAAAAATTTTTTGTGGCGATAAGAAAGAAGAATCGGGATATACATTCGTTGATGCCTGGATTGAAAGAGTTGTAATTACCCCCGAACTCGAAGAACAATTAAGCACTAAAAATGCCGATCGATACCAGATATTGATCGATAATAATATTTGGTACGATGCGATCGATAATTTAGCGCAAGTTCAGCACAATAGTACGAAAAAAGATCGTTGGAATCAGTTACTTAGCGATCTAGGTTTATCAGACCTGATAGATCGACGCATTTTAAATATCAGAGCCAATTTCCAAGCAAAATAAATGAACTCCAAAAGTAAGGACGCTTTTCCTTTTTTAAAACAGCTATTTGCGCTCGTTGTAAGGCTTTAGCTTTGGTTGTTCCCTGGCTTAATTCTTGATAAAAACTGCTCATAATTTCGGATGAGTATCGATCGTCTGCGAACCATAAACTTGCTAAGGTGCTTCTTACTCCTGCTCTTACAGCTATTCCTGCCAAACCCAATGCAGCTAGTGGATCGCCTGTAGCGGTTTCACAAGCACTCAATACTAGTAATTCAATCGCATCGTCTTCATTCAAATTATATTGTCGCATCAAGCTAGCTAGGTCTTGGGTCTTGAGTAATCGATCCCAGGTGAGAATAAAGGTTTGTTCTGGATTAGAACTGAACTTGCCGTGGGTAGCTAAATGAACTGTGGTGAAATTAGTGAGGTCTAACTGAGTTTGAAGATTGGCTTGAGTAAATTCTCGGTTAATTAGTTGTTTACTTTTAGCTACCTTAGATTGAATTTGTTGTAACTCTTGCTTGACATTTGCTAGCGAAGAAAAATCTCGACCCGCAACTATTCGTTCTTGACTAATACCCGCAGTCAAAACATTTAGCTCAGTCGGTGAAAGCGATCGTGATTTAACTAACTGCAATCCTGGCGCAACGACGATCGCATATTTTTCAATTAAGTATTGCTGTTGCTTTGGATCATAAAGAACGGACACGGGAATATTGCGTAACGAACCATCTAAAACAAAAACGAGGGTGTCAATCTGGTTTTGAATTAATGCTGTTTCTAATGGCTTAATTAACCAACTATATAGCTGTTGCGATCGCTGTTTGACCGCAGCCGTTTTGGTAACATCTAATAAGTCTTTTCGCAGTGTGGCAGTAGTCGTTTCTAATTCATCGCGTTTAATAGGAGTTGTAAAGTGAAGTAGTTTGCTTTGGGGGAATTTAACAATAATTTCTAGTCTATCTGCTAAAACAATCGGGTAAATTACTGCTGTGGAATTATCGCGGTTAACTATGTCGTCAATTTCTACTTTTGGTTCTAAACAAGCCTGACGAAAGTAGTTTTCTAATTCTACTAGCTGAAGAGATTCGATGGTTTGACGGGCTAAAACTAAATCAGCTTGAGTAGATTGGGGTTGCAGCAGCAAATCGACTAATTCTCGATATACAGGTTCAACCCGTTCGCGGAAATAAAACTGTACTTTGGGGTCTAAAGCAACTATGTTGTTACGTAGTTCTTGTAAATTATTTACCGCTTCGGTGTAAGCAGCGATCGCCTCTGTGGTTTTCCTTGCTTCTTTTTGTAGTCTCCCTAATTGCCATTGCCAACGATAGGTAAGATTAAGATCGTTAACTGCCTGTCCCTGATATAGAGCCTGTTGAGTCAAGTCAATCGCTCGTTGTGACTGTCCGTTTTGTGCGTATACGTGGGCTAGATTGCCAAGAGCATAGGAGATTGCTGGTGCGTCACCAAGTTCTTGAGCCTGTTGTCTGGCTTCTGTCAAGATTTGAAGGAGTTTAGACTCAGAAAAGACATCTATATTGTCCCGTCTTAATCGTTGCAAGTTCTCAACTAAGCTAATTTGGGCGTAAATTGCCGTATGACTGGAAGGTAAACTTTTTAACTGAGATTCTATCTGTCTTGCTAAGTGTAAAACAGCTTGAGGATTTTCTTGACCTAACAGACTTAATTGATTTAGCTGCGCTTGAATGCGGGTAGAGGGAGAAGCAGCATGAACAAGGGCTTCTCGATAAAAGTTTGAAGCAGCTTTCGGTTGGGATCGAACGAGGGCGGTATTACCCAGACTAAGAAGAATATCGCCTGTAGGGGTAGAGTCAGCTTTTGCTAATGCCAAACTTTGCTTTAAAACTTGCCGAGAACGGTCTAAATCTCCAATCCTTCGATAAACACTGCCTAAATAGCGCAGTGCAGTGGCTTTTAAAGTAGAATTAGGCTGGTTTTCTAGCAGTCGGACAGTTTCAGTTAAGATTTTTTCTGCCTGAAAATACATTCCCAAACCATTCATCCCTTGAGCTTGGTTTATCTGACTGCGGATTATTCCCGCTTCGTCTTCAAGTTGGCGATAAAGATCTGTGGTTTGTTGCCAAGTATTGAGGGCAGCCTGAGTCTGTCCCTGTTTGAGTTGCAGACGACCGCGAACGTCTAAGATTTGTGCGAGAATCTGTGCTGATTCTGAATCTAGATCGGGGGATGCAGTCGGTAGTAAATTCAGACTAGCTGCGATCGCTTGTTCGGCTTTTTGCCATTGTCCTAGCTGCTGATAAGCCAAGGATAAATTGCTAAGGGCGATCGCCATTCCCACTTTATCTCCTTGGATTTCCAAGGTAGAAACCGCTTGCTGCAAAACCTCAACTGCATCTCGATACTGAGTGCGATTGTAAAATTTCTTGCCCTGCTGAAGCAAATCTTCCACCGCAGTAGGTGGAACGGCTGAAAATACTGAAGTAGTCTTTACTGGCATAAAAACTATTGCCAGGGCGCTCGCTAAACTCAAAAGAGACAAAAGCCAAAGTTTTAAAAGGGACTGTATTCGAGGGAAAAATAAAGACCGTTTTCTTGCCATGTTTTTTTCTCTGAATTGACGGATATTAAAGGAATGCCCCAATCCAACCGAGCCGTAAAGCCATTGAAGAGCAAACGCAAGCCCAAGCCGATTGAGGCTAAGGTGTTTGTTTCTGCGCCATCTCTCTGTTCCCCATTGTTCCAAGCCGTACCCACATCAAAAAAAGGCGCGAGTTGAAACACGCTATCAATTTGGTCGATACGGAAAATAGGCAGTCGAATTTCTGCCGAAGCAAAAGCTGCATTGTCGGTCAATAAAAGATCTTGTCTGTAACCTCGTAAAGTTTCTAATCCTCCCAAGCCAAACTGTTCGCTAGACAAGAGAGAAGTAGTTGCTAGCTGAATTCCCCCCCGTAGCAAGAATGAGGTATTGGGAGCTAGCTGTCGCAGCCACTGTGCCTGTCCCTGCCAAGCCAGGAAGCGACTATCGGGGGCATCTTCATTGACCGTGGCATCAAAAGCATTTAGCCCTAAATTAAATTGCGATCGAGCAGCAATAACTTCTCGGCTATTATGACTAGTCCATTCCTGAAAGAAACGCAGAGCAGATACTCGTGTCTGTCCCGATTCGTCTGCTCCTGGAGACAATTCGGATGGAGGAACGTCGAATTCTTCTAGCAAAGAAGAAATATTGCTGTCTCGACGTGAAGCAGTTATTCCCAAAGCAAACTCCTGAGTCGGGGTTTGAATCAAAGGCTGTCGCAGAGACAGTTCGTAGTAGTGGGAGTCTCCTAAGATATTAAGCTGGTTAAAGGGTTCTTCGACTACTTTGCTCGATGAAAGCCCACCACTAACCGTTAGAGTACCATTATGGGCATTGAAAGGAACAGCGTAACTACCATCAAAAGCATCGCTGCCTTCGGTGTTGCTGTATGCCAAAAACAGGTTGTCGCCGAATCCTAATAAATTCCCTTCATTAATTGCCAATTGACGGCGTAAACTACCCACGCTGGGAGTTCGGCGATTGTCAAACGAAATTGGCGTTTTAAAAGAGTCGGCTTCTTTTACTTCTACGGCTAAAACGCTTGCACCAGGATGCGTTCCTGCTTCTAGTTCTGCCGAGATACTAGTTATTAAAGGGTCTTGCTGGAGCAATTGCAAAGCTGCTAATAACTTTTCTTGTTGGACAGAATCAGAAGCTGTCTCAATGCGACGACTGAAGTAGTTTGAGTTAAGCCGTTTATTACCCGTTATCTCAATACCTTCAAGATAGCCTTCAACTATTTGAATCTTGACTACTTTATCTTGAAGTCTTTGTCGGGGAATATATGCTCCAGAGGTGATATAACCTCGTTTAGTGTAATATTTGGTTATGGCACTACGAGCCTGAAGTAATTCTGAAAAAGAGAGGGGTTTGTCGGTAAAAGGAGCAAGTACTTCAGTTAATTCTTGAGATTCAAAAACTTTATTGCCAATAACTTCAAAGCGATTTACGTTGATGCGTTCTGGAACTTTGGCAAGTGATGATGTTGTTTTTGTAGAAGCAATTAGGATATTTTGGTTAGAATTATATCCTAATTGCGGAGTGGCATCATTTAGGGTTTGGGTTAGGGCTGCCTTCTTTTGACACTGCGGTGAGTTTTGCCAGGTATTATTGGAGTTATCGGCAACTAAAACTATTTCGTTATTATCGTTAACCATCCATCCTTGCGCTTCGACGATTGGTGCGGATTTGTCAGAAATTGGATTAGTAATTTTTGGGGAATTTTTATTTTGAGGTGGGCGAGTGACCCAATCTACTTTTACGGCATCGCTATCTAGAGCATCTTCGGGACTGGGAGGTAAACCACCACTACCTTTAACCACAAATTCGCTTTGTTTCTTCGTATCGCCACGGGAGCAAGCTTGGACTATTTCTGTTTCAGTAGGTCGATCTGGTAGTTGAACTAAATCTCCATTGCGATCGACATCGGGAGTATTGATTTCAACTATACCGCTAAATTCAGAGCCGAGCGAGGAACTGGCGGTAATATCGCTTTTTGGAGTTGGTTGTTCGCGAGGTTTAATACCATAGAGATTAGTTGCATTAACGAAAACTTGACCTCCTTCCGCTTGTGTAGCATTAGCCGTAATGTCGCTATTTTCTTCGGGAACTGCAATAATAAAACCATCATCCGCATTAATCGTAATATTGCCTCCAGTAGCAGTGCCAGTAGCATCGGTGCTAATTTCACTTCCACGGCGCAGGGTGAGTAAGTTTTTAGTATTAAGGGTAATGTTCCCTTGAGTACCAGATTCCGTGTTAGCTTCAATAATGCTTTGATTGTCAAGGGTGATATTGTCGGCAGTAATAGTTAAATTGCCTGGGTTAGAATTTCCTTGTCCACTGACTGTTAATTGTCCTTGGTTTTGGAGTGTTAGTCGATCTGAGGTGACAGTTAAGTTTCCTGCATTTCCTTGTCCGCTAGTAGAAGCATTCACCCTTGCCCCATCATTTAGATTTAGAGAACCTTCTGTCACTTGAATCTCAATATTGCCCGCGTTCCCTTCTGTTCTTGCTCCGAGTTCACTAAAAATAGCACTGGAATTTCCAGAAATGGTAACAGCTTCATCTGCATTAATAATTACATTTCCTGCGTTACCATTACCTCCAGCTTCAGCTCCATCTATTCCCCTAACTAAAGTTTGTATTTGTCCACCATCTGCTAAAGACAGAGAGCCAGAGTTGATGGTAACTGTACCTCCATCTCCTACACCTCCTGCTTCAACAGTACTAAAGATAAATCCCTCAGTAAGATCTACGGTATCGTCAGCATTAATGGTAACGTTCCCCGCATCTCCAGTGCCATAAGTACTTGTAGTTATAGAACCTCGATCTGCTAAAGACAGAGAGCCAGAGTTGATGGTAACTGTACCACCATTTCCAATGTCATTAGTATATGTAGTTATAGACCCTCCATATTTTAATAGCAGCACTCCTGTATTTATATGAACATTTCCTCCCTGTCCCTTTGCTCCTTCTTCGACAGTACTATATACTCCACTATTCCATCCATCTTTCATTCCGGTGAAAGTAATTTTATTGCGGGCTTGTAGATTTATATCGGCAGCATTCCCGTTTCCACGAGTTCTTGATTCAACAAGAGCCCCATTGCTTAACGATAGTGAATCGGCAACGATATTAACGCCACCTGAATTGCCACTAGCTCCTTCTTCTACATTACTTAATAACGCTGTGGGCAGTCCATTCACTCCATCAAGAGAAACGGCACCGTCAGTATTAATTGTTATCTGTCCTGCATTTCCTTGTCCGCTAGTAGAAGCATTCACCCTTGCCCCATCATTTAGATTTAGAGAGCCAGAGTTGATTGTAACTGTACCAGCATCTCCTACACCTCCTGCTTCGACAGTACTAAAAATAAGTCCCTTAGTAAAATCTACGGTATCGTCAGTATCAATGGTAACGTTCCCTGCATCTCCAGTGCCATAAGTGCTAGCACTTATCCCTGCCCCATCTCGCACGTTTAACTGCTCCGTTTCAATCCTTACATCTCCTCCCGCTCCTGAACCAAGCGTATAAGCCAAAAGAAACGAGCCTCCTAACATCTCAAATCGCGCACTCTGAATCTGAGTGTCACCACCCCCAGCACCGCTAGCGTCAACAATCGCTCCCTCCTGAAGTCGAATATCTCCAAGAGCATTAGCTTTGTCGTACTCAAATTCCCAATTATTATCACTCTGAGTCAAGCTAACTTCCCCAACTCCAGCTACACTCCCTAGTTCGACACGTCCTCCAGCCGCAGTTAGGTTTCCTGCCTCTAAAAATACATCTCCTCCTACCAGTGCCAGAGTTTGACCTGAAGGCACCTGTAATCCTACAGGAAAGCCAACGGAATTAGTTTCTCCTCCCACGCCCAAAGCTTGAGAGCGGTTAATTATTTCTCCAGCTCCCATCGCATTGAAAAATAAAGCCGATGGGTTTATTGTCAATAAATTGCTCGTCTCAGGTTCGGTAGCACTAAACATTCCAGTCTCACCAAAGCGCACTTCATCTGCTGTCGTCCCTACAAACGAACCCCCTACATCCAGACGGGCATTCTCACCAAAAATAATTCCATTGGGATTAATCAAAAACAAATTGGCATTGCCCGAAACTCCCAGCGTTCCCAGAATCTCCGAAGGGTTAACCCCCGTCACCCGATTAAATATATTCTCGATCCCTGTAGGATTACTAAAATAGGCTCCTCGTCCATTTTCTACATTAAATTCCTCAAAGCTGTGGAATAAATTAATTCCTCGTTGAACTCCTCCTTCTATTACTTCAGCAGGATTACCTTGCACCTCCAAATTAGTTCTAACTTGAGAACTTTCATCTCCCAAACTTGCATCGGGAACAATTTTACTTTGAGCGATCGCCGATTCTCTTGAAAAAGTGATCGAAACTGAAAACAGAGCAAGACTGCTAATTCGTCTCCATTTTTTAGACCAAGCGTGAGTTAACTTCATTACTTAACAATCTTCAGTATCATAGAGTTAACTATTGGATGACCTTGATCTCTACAGATAAACAATACAATACGATTGTCACAGCTGACAATTATTAATCTTATCGAGCGAAATATTATCAGATAATTAAAAAACTACCTACTTAATTAGTAAATTTTGGTAAAGAAAAGCGGTTGTAGCTGAAGCTAGCATCAGAGCGATCGCAGGTGGTAATAAAGGAATCCAACCTGCTTGCAAAAAGACCGCCCAGCAGCTTGTAAACAGGATTAGTAAAGAAAAAGCAACTACACTTGCCAACCATAGCGGACGACGCAGATACCATCCCAGCATTCCTCCTAGTAAAGACCAGACTGCGATCCAAATGATTGACCAAAAGTTAGACCACCACCAAATAAGAGGACGGTTATCGGTAACGGCACTAATTATTTGACTAGTCATCTGTGCTTGAACGAAAACTCCTGGTATTTGTTTTTGAGCAGGTAAACTTTGTTGACTATAGGAAGTTTGCCAGTCATCGGTACTGCTAGAGGCGGTAACGCCAATCATAATCAAACGGTCTTTGATTAAATCTTTTAATTGAGAAGCCATGCGATCGCTTAAGATATCCCGTAGAGAGATTTGCTGGGCTATATTTGTTGGAGAATTTAAAGAGCGATAATTAAGCAAGATTTGGTATCCTGCTGCATCTACGTTTTGATATCCGCCTGAATGGTTGCCGATCGGTGTGAAGGTAGTTGTCCCAATTTGCAAATATCCTTTGGGAGTAACATCTGATTCTATTCCTTGTTTACTTAGATAATCGAGTGCTAATTGGAGGCTAAAAGCATATTCTGCCGTACACGAAGCAGCAGTGGGGGGAGTTAAATGTAGAAGCTGGCGACGAATAATATCCCCACTATCGGCTACGAAATCACTAAAACCCAAGCGAGAAGCTGGAACTTCAGGAGGAGGAGGCGTACCTTCGGGTGTGCCATCTTGCGGAGAAGGAACTTTACATACAGCGTAAAGGCGATCGCTTGTTTTTAGTTCACGAGCTAAATTAGGATAGTCGGAATCTACAGCAAAATCGCGATAGATGTCGATACCAATAGTACGGGGCTGATAGGGTCTTATTTTTGCCAATAATTGAGTCAAAGCCTCATCGGAAAGCGACCAACGCAGGGACATATTCTGCTGATTTTGATATTGAATATCGGCTTCATCTACGGTGATCAAAAGCAAACGGGAATCTGGACTTTCTATTGGTCTAAGCTGCATTAGGCGATCGAATGCTTGTAATTCCAAAGGTTGCAGCCATCCTAAGTGTCGTATTCCTATTACTAAACAAGCGATCGCCATACTGGACGTTAAGATTATGACAGCACTACGTTGCCATCTTTTAACGAGGCGAGTGTGCCATATTCTGGTAGTAGCGTGGTCGCTAATTTGGTTGAGTTGCTCTAAAATTGCTGATGCGTGAGGTCTGTCACAGAGAGATAAGGTAATTAGGCGATCGATTAAATCTTTTAAGGGACTAGAAATTTGTAGTGCTAGATCTTGCCAAATCAACTGGTTAGTTTGAGTCTTAGGCAGATCGTCAGGATAAATACCAGTTGTCAAATGAATAAAAGTACGCCCTAAAGCAAAAAAATCTGACCGATAAACTGCTTGACCTTGAAGCTGTTCTGGGGCAGTATAGCCAGGAGAATATACTCTGGTAATGTCAGAGTCTTCTAGTTTCTCAACATAGGTATTGGTCAGCTTTCGTGCCGTCCCGAAATCAATAAGGATTAATTTGCCATCGGGACGAATCATAATGTTAGATGGTTTGAGATCTCGATGCAAAATCTGCTGCTGGTGAACTTGTGCCAAAATTGCCAAAAGTTGTTGCAGCCAGTCAATCGCCTCAATTTCAGTTAATTTACCATTAATTTTGAGCCACTGTTTCAGGTTTTCTCCTTCAACCTTTTCCATCACCAAACAGCGTAATTTCTGCTTGCTGTTTTTAGGTACAAAAGTAAAATGGCTATCTAGGCGAGAAATTGACAAATATGACAACTGTGCTAGTACTTTACCCTCTTGCTCAAATAGTTCTACTAAGCGACGACGATTGCTAGTTAAAACCTTGAGAATTTTTAGTGTACCGCCATCATCAATTTCAAAAACTTCAGTATGATGTTGTCCGTCTAATTCTCGTAATGGCTTGATAATGCGGTAGCGATCGCGAATTATCAAATTAGAGTCACAGCCCTGACAATATTGTAAATTATCTGGGTTACAGCGATCGCTACATTGGGGATTGATACAGTAACTCATGGCGATACAGATACTTGATTGTCCAAATCCGAATGCAACTCCTCAAGCAAAGTCTCAATATTTCGTTTGACATAACCAACTGCTAAAGGAGTTTTTTCTCTCAGCGACAGCAAAATTTCCTGTAGACAAGTCTTAAGCAAGCTTTCATCTTGAAAAATTCTGTACAGTTTGTTTTTAATGGGAGTTACAATCTGATTTATTTGCCGTTGGTGAATCTCTGCATCATCGCTTGTCAAGGCATAATTCCTCAAAAATTTAAGGTCACCGAAATCTTGGCTATTGTTTACTTCAGTTATCTCTTCGCAAACCCAATCTATAGAACGACTAATTACATACTGAGCTACTACAGGTTGATGCAAAGAAAACCATGTTGACCCATTGACAATAGTTCTAACAATAAGAGATCGCCGAACCAAAGATTCCAAAGCCTCAATTAATTCCGCTGTACTGAAAGGCAAGAGAATATTTGACTGTAAGTGAATTAAAGATAAAGGCTGATAAGCGATCGCCAACCAGTTAAGAATTTCTTGTTCTGAATTAGATAGACGCTCAAACTGCTCGTCTAAAAGATCGTAAATATCTCCATAAACAATGGTGTCCTGTTGCAAGAAAGCAGATACACTACCGCTAAATAGCTCTTGAATTGTAGTGGCGACTATCTTCAGAGCCAAAGGATTGCCACGATATAGCTGAATTAATTCGTCCCACCTGTGTGTGTCCGATAATCCTTTTTCTCGAAAGATATACTGAGCCTGGGTCGCCAAACCATTGAGATGCAAAGAATAAACGGGAACTTTTTTACCTTCCAATAGAGCAATTTCCCTAGGTTTTTCGCGGGTACACAATAACAAACAGCTTTGATGAGATTCTGCACCCAGTCGTCTTAGCAGTTCGCTATAACCCTTATACTGTTGGCGATAATGCCCTGCCAAGTCGCCACTTTGCCAAATTTCTGCTGCCGTATCTAAAACAATTAAGCATTTATATCGGCGTAGATGTTCGATTAAAGACGAAATTTTACTATCCAGATTTTCTTCTATTATTCGCTCTGGCTGAGAATTAAAGGATTTTAGTAAGTCGTCAACTAGTTTTGCTGCTCCTGGGACATAATGAAGACTGCGCCAAATTACACAATCGAATTGAGCCTGTATTTGCTGGGCAAAACGAATGGAGAGAGCAGTTTTACCAATCCCTCCCATCCCAAAAATAGTTACCAAACGGCAGCGATCTTTAACGATCCACTGGTTGAGTAATTTCAAGTCGCGATCGCGCCCATAAAGTGCAGGAATTACGGGTGCTTCTCCCCAATCTTGCTTTTGGGTGGCTTTATTTTTGGCTAATAGTTCGACCTGAATTTTAGAACTAGCTGGCTGTTGCTTAGTCCATCGCTCTAAGACTACCCGAAAATTGGTTTTACCAATTTCTTCTCCCAACACTTCTGATAGTAGCTTCCATAGTCTAGGCCCTGCTGCTTGTTTTAGATAGCTAAGACTGTATTGGCAAGTTTCTTCCATTTGCTCGTAAGTCTTGCCTTGCCAAGATCCATGTAGCACAATACGTTCCACCTCTTTTAGATGTTTTTCCGTTTTGTTAAAAACTTCTGTGTCTATAACTTTGACAATTTCATCCCAGTTCATTAATCGCTATAGGTATACGAATACAAATATTTTTTTAAAAGTTAACATTTTATGGTCAATTATTAAAATTAGCTGAAGTGTATTCAAAAAATGGTAAATAAAAGCTATTTTTAAGTTAACAAAGTTAAGTAAAATTACTAATTATATAGAGTATACTACTTAAATACGGTTCTCAAAAGATTAACTAAGTTAATCAAAGTGACCGAATTGGGTATTGCAACTGTTTGTTTGTATGCAAAGATACAGTCTAATAATAATGGCTTTTGATAAAAATACACCAGAGCAATATAACTTTAAACTGCAACAGCAACAGCAAAATCTGCCAAAGTTCGGCTTTGATTCGGTTTCTCAGAGGCAAGTTACGACCAAAATCCCCCGAAAACCAGAAAATCAATTTCAAACTTTAATTGAAAAAACTTCAGTTGCGATCTTGGTTATTCAAGAAGAGAAAATTTGCTACGCTAATCCTATTGCAGAGTTAACTATGGGTTACTCGCGATCGCAACTATTTATTAATTCGGATTTTTATCATCAGCTAAACCCCAAGGGCTATAAGCCAGATAACTTAGAGCAAAACTATTCTAAAGAACTAAAAATTAAGGTTCAAGGCGATCGCGAATGCTGGTTGAAGTGCTGGTGGGAGACAATAGAATGGGAATATCAGCCAGCCATCATGATTACGGCATTTGACGTTACTAAGTACAAACAGAAAGAAGCTAAGACTCAACAAGCTTTAACAATAGAGAAAGAACGCTGTCAAAATAAGGCAAGATTTGTTTCCATGGTTTCTCATGAATTCCGTACCCCACTGAATATTATTTCTTTTTCTACCAGCCTCTTAAAACGTCATCTTAACCAGTGGAATGAAGCCAAGCAGCTTAAATATCTCAATCGCCTACAAACCGCTGTAGAACATTTGAGCCATTTAATGGATGAAGTCTTGATAATTGGTAGAGCAGAAGCGGGAAAATTAAAGTTTAACCCTCAACTATTAAATTTGAATTCATTCTGTCACAATTTATTGGCGGAAATAAATTTAAGCCAGCCCAATCACCAAAAAGTTAACTTTGTTAACCTTGCCAATCGTGAATCAATTTTGGCAGATAAGAATTTACTCAAGCTAGTTTTAGTAAATTTGCTGGGTAACGCAATCAAATATTCCCCTGCTGATAGCACGATTAAGTTTAGCGTCTGGTGGGAAAAGAAACAGATAGTTTTTGAAATAGCAGATTGCGGCATTGGGATTTCTCCTGACGAACAGCCCAAAATTTTTGAGCCTTTTCATCGCAGTAACAATGTTGGTGATTTACCTGGTCATGGTTTAGGTCTGGCGATCGCCAAGAAACTTGTCGAATTACAAGGCGGGCAAATTTCTTTAGAAAGCCAAGTGGATCTGGGCAGTACGTTTGTAGTCAAAATACCTTTAAAATCACCACAAATATTAGTAAGTCGAGAATAAAAACACAAATCAGCGAAAATAGTCATTTTACTCGATTTATCAGCCGAAAATCTAAATAAACGGTAGTCTTCGCTAAAGATTATGTACTGTAATCTTATTAGGCATCAATTAAGGTAAAAGTTGAATTACCATTGTTTGTGCCAAACACACTTCAAACTGATAACGAGCTGTCGAGAAGACTAATGAACAAAATTTTAATAATCGAAGATGAGCGAGAAACTAGAGATATATTCATAGAAGCACTGACAGAAGAAGGGTTTGAAGCGATTAGCGCGAAAAATGGTCGAGTGGGAATTCAAAAGACACAAAAATATTTTCCAGATTTAATTATTTGTGATGTGACTATGCCTGAACTGAACGGTTATGGAGTTCTTAAAATCTTACGTCAAGATCCTCGCACGGCAGCGATTCCTTTCATTTTCATGTCCGCTTTATCTGACGAAGCAGAACGCCATGAAGCAATGCGACTGGGAGCAAATGACTATTTAACCAAACCCTGTACGGTAGAGAAATTACTACAGGCAATCGCCAATTTTTCTAATTCCATTGACAGACAACAAATCTAAGTATTCCCTAACCAAATAAATATTTAAACATTGGAGCAAGAATAATGAGTAAGGTTTTAGTAATCGAAGATGAAGCCCAAACCAGAGAAATTTTCTTAGATTGTTTAGAAGCAGAAGGTTTTGAAGGGATTGAAGCAAAAAATGGTCGCATTGGAGTGGAAAAAGCACGAGAACAATCACCTGATTTGGTAGTTTGCGATATTCTTCTACCCGAACTAAACGGTTATGAGGTGCTTAAAACCTTACGTCAAAATCCCATAACTGCAACTATTCCCTTTATTTTTTTTACAGGCAAAGCTGGCAAAGCCGAACTACGACAGGGGATGCAAATGGGTGCAGACGACTATCTAACTAAACCCTCTACCGCCGAAGAATTTTTAGACGCGATCGCCACCCAGTTAGCCAAGCGCGAAGCACTTAAACAATTATACGCTGCCCAATTTCAACAGTTAACCTCCGAAGTTGAAGCTGACTTTAACTCAATTCTGCCATCCACACCTAATCCACAACTGCAAGAAATTTTTGATTATATCGAAGTTCATTATCATGAATCTATTAGCTTGATTGATGTAGCGACAGCGGTGGGTTACTCTTCAGCCTATTTAACCGATTTAGTTAAACGCCAGACAGGAACATCCATCAACCGCTGGATCATCAAGCGTCGTCTCGCTGCTGCCGAAGCTTTACTTCAAGAAACCAATTACTCAATCGAACAAATTGCCGAAGAAATAGGCTATCTCAATCCTGGTCACTTTTTCCGCCAGTTTCGTAAATATGTCGGAACTACACCAAAAGTTTGGCGTAAAGCTCATCGGGGTTATTGAAAGCTACTTTAAGGATGAAGAGTTATGGCAAGAATAATGATAATTCCTTTTCCACGACCATAATGCCAAAAGACCTAAAAGCTGCGGGCGTTTTGTTTTCAACGTATGCTTCAAATACTTCTTCGCCATTCAATCTACTCAAAGACTAGTATTTGTGAGTTTTAAGACTAGGATGACGGATGTTTGTTTGCATCAAACCCAATGTTTTCAAAACTTTTTTATATTTTTTAGGATTAGTCTGCTGTAGATTAGTTAATATCGCGACCTTGTTCGGTGGAGGCTTGTTTAATTCCGCGTTTGACTGAAGCTAAAGCATCAGGATTTTGCCATAACCATAGCTCCCTTTCGGGTATGCTCACTACAGGATTTAGCAAAATTTGTCCCTCGTCATTTATCATGACACGATAGCTTTTACCTTTGACTACTCGACCTAAAGTCAAGCGTCCTCTACTATCCGATTGAATAACTTCTTTTACTACTCAAAAGTCTTGTTCCTGCATATATATTTAATTAATACCAAAAAACAGTTTTTGAACTATTTATATAGTAGTGGGTAAATGGGCAACATTTATTTGCTAGAAAAATAATTTTGCAATGCAACCATAGCAATTAATATCAAGGGTTCAGAAACAGAAAGCGATCGCACTACCTATTATAAAAAAGGCGATCGCATTTGATATCTGTGATTTCTTGGCGATCGCCTGAGTATTGTCTTGATTTTTAGGAGATGCGATCGCAATAAGTTATTTTTTCCCTAAAGTACGCTTTTTTTTGTTCTTTAGAAGTTTGAATTTATTTATCCAATCACGCAAACCAAATTTGCTAAACTTCTCCTGTTTGTCGAATTGTTTTTGGTAATTCTACAAGGTTTATTTCTGTGATATTCTGCTGAAATTGACCTCAAAATGCTATTTTTTAAGCTGATGGCAAAATTACCAAATGAAATTTTAGAAAATATTTTTAATTTGCAACAGCAGCTTTTGGAATGCATAGACTCATCAACAGCAACAGAACTAGCCCTTTTTGATTTGTATGGGGAGATAGAAGAAACAATTGACTATTTTGAGCAACTTCAGAATGCAAGAGAAAGAGTAGATGCCTATTATTCTAGACTGTATACTGCGTTAAGACAAATTTATACATCTCAACCAATTGCACCCCGTGATAACCTAGAGTTACTAGCTAAATTTATGGCAGAAGCAGAAGTAACTGTGGCTGCCGTAAAGGCTACTATCACAGAAATTAGGAGGGATTTTGACTTGTCATGAGCATGGAAATTCCGAACGAAGAAACCAGAGTGCGTCATCTTGCCAAAATGCGAGAACTCAACAGACGCATGGACAAACACATTATTGATTTGGATGAATTAAATGCTCGTCTGGAAGAGAATTTACGAGAACAACGCCGAAAAATTTTTAATGGTGGTGAAACCCAACAGATAACAACATCATCGAATGAATAAGGAAAGTGCTTGTTAAAAAGAGATCGCATTTGGTATATATGATTTTAGTGCGATCGCCTTAATATTGTCTTAATTATTGGCAGATGCGATCGCACTGAGCTATTTTTTGCCTAAAGTACGCTTTTTTTCGTTCTTTAGAAGTTTGAATTTATTTATTCTATTACGCAGTCCAAATTTGCTCGACAGTGAGATTTAATTCTGGAAAAGTACGAGAAACAATTTTATCAGTACCTCGGTAAGCCTTTGATTGATCAACCTTATTATTATCAAGCAGATAAACAAACACCGTAGGCTGTTTAGGATTACCAAGATAACTACGACTGGCGATCGCTAAATAATCAACAACCCAATATTCAGCAATACCAAGACGCTGATATTCATCCAGTTTATCCATGTAATCATCTTCCCAGTTAGTAGATACTACCTCCACAGCTAATTGAAGTGGTTCGAGTAGAGCAGAATAAGCAGAAAGATTTGAATCCCATAAAGTCTTATCCACTACACTAACATCAGGATGACAACCTTGTTCATTTTCCTCAGCATTTAGAGTCCTTACCATAATTCTACCTGAGACTCTTATAGTTAAGGTTTAATCGCCTGACTTCTGCTTTTAATGATTCGCTAATAAACTCTGCAACATTTTCATGCATCCTGGTGGGTGATATTCTCATTATTTCGCCATCGACTAACTCATAACGTCATTCGTCAGGGAGTTGTTCTAAAAATTGAGCAAAAGTAAGCTTTTGTTGGGGTTGATTGGTGGTTAATGTCATGACGAGTTTTCTTGACAAGTCTTGATGAAGTTAATTTTAGTTTAGCTTTTCCCGATATTTAAGAACAGTCTTTTATGTATGGCATAGTTTATTGCTTTCTGGCGCGATCGCATTTGATATCTGTAATTTCTTGGCGATCGCCTGAGTATTGTCTTGATTTTAAAGAGATGCGATCTCCGAATTTCCTTATTTAATATTTGCAGTTTTTCAAAAAGAAAAATAAGTGACAAATCATCTAAATATAAGTCGTTGGAATTAACGTAGCTATTATTTAAAGTTGTGACTAGAGCTAAATAAAGTTCGATGTTACTAAATTATTAGGAGATTCAACAATGACACAACAAAACGCCTTAGCATTCTTCACTCATGTAGAGCAAAATCCAACTTTAAAGCAAAAAGTACAGGCAGCACCTAGCAAGGAAGAACTATTTAATATTGCTCAAGAAGCTGGTTATAGTTTTTCTGCTGATGACCTTAAAGCAGTCTCTCAAGAATCTGAATCGGAGGAATTAAATGAACAAGAATTAGAAGCAGTAGCTGGAGGTACTGTAAAAGATGTTGCAAGCGAAGTTGTAGATACTGCTAAAGATGTCTGGGATGCACTTTGGTAATAATTTTAACAATTTAGCCTTTATTAGATATTTGTAGACCATAGAAGTGTGGTGCGATCGCCTTAAATAAAAGATCACACTACACTATTTTTGCATGAAACAAACTCATTTAATTGGTGGTTTTTTGTCAGTTTGAAGGCTTAAATGGCAAAGCTCAACGTTAAAACCTATTCTTTTTGATATTTGTTTGAAAACAATAAAGTTAGATTAATCTAAAAAATGATTATGGTTTATTGATTTAGCTCATATTAAAATCATACAAAATATTAGCATAAAAGGAATTTTGCAATGTCTGAAAATCATGCTAGAAACATAAACCGTTATGAATTTGAAACTGAGTTAATTACTAGAGCGTGGCAAAATGAAGAATTCAAGCAAAAATTGATAGATAATCCTAAAGCTATCTATGCGGAAGAGTTGCAACAAAAGCTTCCCCAAAATATAGAAATCAAAACTATCGAAGAAACAGCTAATAGTCTTTACTTAGTGCTACCTCAAAATCCTGCTGAGATTAAAGTCAGTGAAGAATTATCTGAAGAGGCATTAGAATCTGTTGCTGGAGGTGGTGTGATCGGAGGTGTACTTATAAGACTTGAAGTAATTTAAGCTAAAAAGCACTTTTTGGTAACAGTAAAAAAATGCATTTCTGTCAAAAAATTAGCAATTGTTTACTCCTTTCTTTTGCGATAAATTTATTATTACAAACTTAATCAATTTGGAAAATTAGATATGTCCGAACAACAGCCTAAGCGTCTTAGTCGACATGAATTTGAAACAGAAATCATTGCAAAAACTTGGAAAGACGATGCTTTTAAACAGGAGCTACTAAGTAATCCTAAAGCAATCTATAGTAGAGAGTTACAACAAGAATTGCCAGATGGTTTAGAAATTAAGATATTAGAGGAAACTTCTAATACTCTTTACCTCGTTATTCCGCGCAATCCATTAAACGCAGAAGTTACAGAAGATTTATCAGAGGAAGCAT
>DATNPK010000076.1 GCA_036703275.1 Coleofasciculaceae cyanobacterium
ATTTTCCTCACCAACACGAACCTTAAGTTGTTTAATTGTTAATTCTCGTTATTTTTTTATGTAACTTTGCTTAACAATTAACCGCTTTTCTCTGAGTCATAAACTCATTTAAAGCGAACGGTTCGCACCAATCCAATACCAATACGCGCCCCTCGTCGATAGTCTGGGTGTACTCCCAACCTACCTCCATTCCAAAGTCCTGGTTGCGCCTCGTAGATCCTGACAACTCCGACAACTTTATCATCGTCATTAACTGCAATAATCGGATAAGCAATTGAATCATGTTCATCACGATCGCTTGTTTTAAAAATTCTTTGTTCCTGGCTGAATATTTGCTGTCTTAGCAAGAAATATGCTTCTAATTCGGCGGGAGACAATGCTAGTTTAAATTGATAGGTTTGTTTCATTTGGTATACGATAAATACAGATTGAACTCTAAGGGCGATTCGCCCTTAGAGACAATTATTTTCAAATGTAGATAACGCCGAACAAGCCCCACATTTAGCGCAACCTGCTTTAATATCTTGAGAAAACATAGCTATGCTATTTAACATTGCACCGACTTGTTCGTAGATAGCATACATAAACTCACTGCTGGGTGGCTGATGATTTGCTAAAGGCGTACCTGTAATCGGAACAAAGGGAACAACAAAAGGATAAACACCTACGAGGAAAAAGAAGCAGATAAACTAGCTCGTAATTGGTTGATAGAGGAAGAAGTATTAAATTTTTTTATTAACCAAACAAAACCAAAATTTTTTAAGAAAGCGATAATTAATTTTGCTTAATCACAAGACAGACACCCAGGTATTATTCTTGGTCGTCTTCAGCATGAGGGTTTAGTTCCATTCATAATGGTTTTTCCCGCCCCAGGATCGTCTACCAATAAGAAGCGCAGGGGTTGACGAGGTAACATATCCCCCTAGACTGCCATAATCTGGTATTGAACCTAAAGAGTATAGAAAGAATAATAGCGATCGCCTGCAAAAGTTTGAATGATTAAATTTCTTTCTTCTCTCTCGGTGAATCCTTACAGTAAAATGTATTTGTCTATATTGTGTAAATGCCGGGAGGCAGACTTGAACTGCCGACACGATGATTTTCAGTCCTCAAACAAATCTTTTAGCATCAGTATTTATAGCGTTTTTTAAATACAATTACTCCCAATTTACACCCAAAACTCTTATTTAATTCGGAGAGTTCTTAAAGTCATAGATTCATGACTATTATTTTCAATTCATAGTGAATTTGAATGTGTGTATGACTTTCACTACCCCAAAGTGACAGAATAACACTTGAAAAGCTTATAAGATAGAGTTCTTGGTTATTGAAAATTATATTGCCTACCTATTTTCTGCTATTTTAGGTTTTGTTAATCTAAAATCATTACTATGATTTTTTACTTTCAAAGTGCATTGCTCGATCAATATTTGCTATGGCATCAGAAATAATTTCTGCCGATTGTTTTATTTCTTCTTCAGTAGTAAATTTACCCAATCTTATTCTGAGCGAGCCTTCGATTAACTCTTCAGATAGATTCATTGCTCTTAATACATGAGAAGGTGCTGCGACTCCAGAAGAACAAGCCGAACCAGTAAAAATAGCCAAGTGATCGCGGATTCTAGCAATAATGGCACTATTGGGAATCCCTGGAATGGAAACATAAAGATTTCCAGCTAATTTAGAGGTTAGATCGCCGTTGACTACTAGATTTGATATTTCGTCTTGTAACATTATTGTAATTTGTCTCGTAATAGAGCGATCGCTTTTTCATCTTCTAGCATCTCTAACTGTTTTAACCGACAGGCTTCACCCAAACCAACAATACCAGTCACATTAAGCGTTCGTGATCGCATTCCTTTTTGATGGTTCTGCCGCAAAAAACTTGAAACGCGTTCGTAGTATGTTAAGCCTACAAACAATAAATAGGACAAATCAACTTAAAGCAGCCATAAAGAGTGGAAACATTTTCACGGAGAAATTATTTTACTCTGCGTCAGATGGTATCTAAAGTATGCTTTAAGTTACAGAAATCTTGAAGAGATAATGATGGAAAGAGGATTGTCTGTAGACCATACTACTATTTATAGATGGGTAATGATTTATGCACCTCAAATAGAAGAGAAAGCTCGAAAACATCTAAAGTTAACTAATGATTCTTGGCGAGTAGATAGACATATATTAAAATTAAAGTAAAGTGGAAATATTTGTATCGTGCAGTTGATAGTAATCGTAAGACTTTAGAGTTTATGTTGAGTGCCAAGAGAGATAAAAAAACAGCCTATAGGTTTTTAAAAAAAGCTCTAAAAGCTACACATAATAAACAGCCTAGAGTAATCAACATGGCGATTATAGATGCGGAAGCAAGTTCCGCCTGTCTCGCCATCAATGTCGATAAAAATCCTGCTTATCCTGCTGCTATTAAAGAATTAAAAGAAGAAGAGCTATTGTCAGAGGACTGTGAATTAAGACAGAAAAAATATCTGAATAATATAGTAGAGCAAGACGATAGGTTTCCCAAAAAGTTAGCGAAATATAAATCATGTTTCCAGTATTTTTATAGAGCATGGCGAACATTGAGAGGCTATGAAATTAAGGACGCTTCGGTCGGAGGTTGCCTCCGAATCGGAACGCATTCCCTTGCGACTTACGCCGTCCTAAAGGAAGACGCGAAGCGCGACACGAAGTTAGTCCGTGCATGATAAGCTTCGAGACCGAAGGGAATCCTTTAGGGCAAATGCTTACTTCATACCGCTCCGCACTTGTCCTTACCGCAATGAGGATAACGCGGGGTCGTTCCTCCATTTTAGCCGTCCGTATGAATGCAATTCGTAAAGGTCAAATTGAAAATATCATGAAAAGTGATGTATTAGTACAAAGGAATTTTATTCATTCTCTCTTTGGAATTACGGTCTAAAAAATTAGTTGTTTACAGAGTTTTTCTGTCCATTGAAATTTTTTGCAACAGAACCAAATAAAGTTTTTACTAAATTGTACATTTGGTCACAATATTGCTACCTTATAGCAAATATTAATTAAGATGAGAGATCTCGAACTCAAAACCCCATAATTAAGCTCATGGTTAATTCAATCAAGAAAATTAATAGCACAGAAGAGTTAGATGTTTCCTGTTGGGTTAAAACTCGTAACTCTCTTGCTGGCAAATCAACTATTTTGTTATGGGAAGGTTCTGTTTACGCTTTTGTTCCTAATGAAAAGAAAAAACACCTGTTTAAAATTGTGGGCATGAGTGTTAGTCGCTGCCTGCAAAATGCTGATAATAGTTGGGATTTCACTTCTCGTGAATTAACCTACTATCTCGATCCTCATACAGAAGAGGTAGTTCATCAGTGGCATAATCCTTGGATAAGAGAAACAGTGCCTGTTGTTCATGTTGCCAATCATCAAGTTCAAGGTTTATTTGAAGGCAATTTGCCTGCTCAAGTTAATGGGGAGACTACGACCTTTGTCTTCGATATATTTAGTGACTATCCTAATCCTTTAGGGGGAGATCCTAGATTTATTGAATATAGTCCTCAGAATACTTATCAAGCGACGGAATTATTTAAGCTAACTGTACCTACAGCAGAACTTCACGATCGCAATATTTCTGAAGTATCTCAAGTAATTCTGAGTTGGGATCGGATTGGTCCTTGGCTACCTTGGATGAAAATGGGTAATAAGCCTGGGCAACTAATCTATAGCGCCCATGGTTGTAAAATAAATGGTTTTAACGAATTACCCAAGTGGCTACAAGCAGAAATCAACCACCGTGTCCCATTGTATAAAGATGCTGCTGACCAGAAATTAGACGCAGAAAATATTACTTCTTGGAAATATTTTAAGCAACATTTTGCTGATTATTTAGCTGGGGCAAGATTTCCTTTACCAACTCCCTAAAAATTTCAATTATTAAATATTGTCAGGGAGTTCCTAAAGCCTTGTCCCACTCCAACTGATGCGCTAAACCATATTTAACAAAATCTTCTGGTTTAGCGCGATCGCTTTTGCCAAATACCCCCAAACTATAGGGATTTTCTTGCATTCTTTGGGAAATTAATTCTGTTTCAAATTTGATGACTTCCTCTGTTGGTTTATCGGGTTTAAAAAAGTCAACAATCAAGACCGTTCGATCAAAGTCAGTATAGTTATGGGGACAATGGGGATAACTATGATCGAGAATCATAAATTCTCCCTGGTGCCAATATAGCTTATCGTGACAGATTTTCATGGCCACATCTCCCTGAGGCACAATTAATCCTAAATAACCTCGATTCATGTGGGGATTATAGTTGACGTGGAGCTTAATATCTAAACCTGGATGAAATGTACCAAAATAAACGTTCCTAATTACATTATCATTGCTTTGGTTCACTTCGGTGATCGCTTTGCCTAAAGTCGGAAAATATTTGGCTCGTAATGCCAGTACCTCTGCAACTGTCTGGTCTGTATCGCGATCGGGATAAGTTATTTGATACTCTTGAATATATTTTTCAATGAATTTGCCCTGAAATAAGACCCCAAAGGCACTATATTTCTTGACACCTTTGGTTTTGATTGTTTTAGTTTTCGGACCCATAACATTCTCTGCCAGAGCTAATTCTGATGGAGATGCCTGTTCCATGAAGCAGCTAAACTCATCCCGAATTTCCTGCCAGCAATCTTGAAAACTCTTGAGAAAGGAAAATTGTTGAGGGTCTAGATTATACTCAGTATAAGTTTCCATCGTCTTTTCCCCAAAAGTGCCAGCTAAAGTATAAACAACATTTTGATTTACATCATAACCAACAGCTAGTTACTTCTCCATCTTAAGTCAGCTTTACTAGTAAATGCTTGGATTCAAGCTAAATTTAAAACAGAGCTAGCAAAAGAGGTTATTGTGTCTGAAACTCCTGTTCTGGACAAAATTATCAAAAACGTCCGTGTGGTTCGTCCCAATCAGCAATCTATTGAAACCCTCGATCTAGGGATTAAGGATGGTAAATTTGCCCAAATTGCCCCAAAAATAAACTCAAATCGCTCAATAAAAGTCTTTGATGCTCAAGATCGACTAGGATTCCCAGGCTTGATTGATGCCCATATGCACATCGGTATTTATCAACCCCTAGAGCAGGATGCTGTCACTGAAAGTAAAGCAGCGGCAATGGGAGGGGTGACTACTAGCCTCAATTATATTCGTACAGGTCAGTATTACCTGAATAAAGGCGGCTCTTATCAAGATTTTTTCCCCGAGGTACTGGCACTATCAGAAGGCAATTTTTACGTAGATTACGGCTATCATATCGCGCCGATCGCTTCTGGGCATATTGAAGAGATGGAGTATCTCTTTGAGGAACAAGGGGTAACGTCATTTAAAATCTTTATGTTTTACGGTGGTTATGGGTTACATGGTCTATCCGACCAACAAAATCTCTTCTTGATGATCAATAAGGAAGAACGATATGACTTTGCCCATTTTGAATTTATTATGCGCGGTCTGACCCAACTAAGGGAACGTCATCCTGAAGCCAGTGATTATCTTAGTCTGAGCCTACATTGCGAAGTTGCTGAGATCCTCAATGCCTACACCAAAATTGTCCAGGGCGATCGCAGTCTAACTGGTCTAAAAGCCTACAGTGCCGCCCGTCCGCCTCATTCCGAAGGATTAGCCATTTGTATCGCTTCCTATCTGGCACACGAAACCAACTGTGTGAATATTAATCTGCTGCATTTGAGTTCTCGTAAAGCAGTCGAAGCAGCCCTAACTATGCAAGCAGCATTTCCTCAGATTAATTTCAGGCGAGAAGTAACGGTGGGACATCTGATGCTGGATGTAGATGCGCCAACGGGCAAATGGGCAAAGGTCAACCCACCCATTCGTCCTCGCGAGGATGTGGAATATTTATGGGAACAGGTTTTAAACCGAAATATTGATTGGATTGTCAGTGACCATGCCTGTTGTTCATCTGCCAAGAAAGCCAGTCTCAAAGACCCCGATAATATCTGGTTGGCAAAATCTGGTTTTGGTGGTACGGAATATCTGCTTTCAAGCATCTTTAGTGAAGGTAGTAAGCGCGGGATGTCCTATAACCACATGGCTGAGTTACTTTGTTGGAATCCATCCCAGCGTTTTGGCTTGCGGGAAAAAGGAGATATTGCTGTAGGTTATGATGCGGACTTAGTTCTGCTCGATCCAAATGAAACTTTTGTCGTCCGTGCTGCTGAATCAGAATCTCAACAAGGTTATACACCCTTTGAGGGGATAGAGTTGAATGGAAGGGTCAAAAGTACATTCCTGCGGGGTAATCTGATTTATGACCAAGGACAAGTTATTGGTTCTCCTTGTGGGCAGTATTTAAAAAGACCTTATGGAATCTCCCCATCATAAAACTACCAAGACTTTTGCTATTTTGGACTTTAATTCTAAGTGCCGATCAAAGTCCAAAAATAACCATCAGGAGCGATAAAGGAAAAACTCTCTTCTCCAAACTCATTAGGGATTATGTCCGTAACTTGTGATGCGTTACTGCTTTTAACACGGTTAAAATACTCCTTGATTCCTCGGACACGATAGGTATAGAGAGACATCCCCAAAGCTCCAGGTTGCGCCTGGGCCAAGCTACTTTCTAACTTCATCTCTTCAGGAAAGCGAATAATATACATTCTGCCAGATCGGGCTAGTTTCCAGTCTGAAGCAGAAGATCGTGGATCGTCAAAAGAGGTTACCCAAAATCTCTCCCCTGGTTGTAGGTCAAAAATCGGTCTTCCACTTGGGGCATTTTCATAGGTACTTTCTACATCATCCTGGGTACGGAGTAGTCCTAGAACTTCTTCGTAAAACCTAAGGGTTTCTTTGCTATCATCCTGAACCACCATACCCATGTGGGTAACTTGGCTGGTTTGAAAAGTTGCATTCGGGTCGATCGCACCATAATTGGCAACAGTATAATTGAAGCGTTGAAAGAAAACCTGCCTCGTTAATGGTTGCAAGAGCATCATTTCCCTTACTCCCACCAGAGTATCGACAAAGGGACGACCCTTCTCTGTTTGATAGATCACAGTCCATTGAGGATTGATGTACTTGATAGGTAAACCATCTTTCTCTGCTTTCTCTGCATGGTTAAGGATATTCAACACATCAGCGGTTAAACTAGTCGCCCAACGGTTGCCTTTAATTTTCATTGGTGTTAGCTGCAATCCTTCATTAGTCGGATTTTCCCACATCATTAGACGAATCAAACCGTGGTCGGCATTCTGATGATAGAGTCTCACAGAGTGTAAAGCAGAATTTACTCCATATAAATCTTGTGCTACTGAGGTGGATAATTCTCCCTCCTGTTCAATTCGATAACCGAATTGTGACCAATATTGAATCATCGGTTTGGGATCGCTCACACCAATACAGACTTCATAGATACCTTCTATCTGATTAGTATTAATCTGATTCATCGCGATCGCTTATTTTAAAGGAGTAGGATTATTTATCAGTCTAGAGCAATCGGGCGATCGACCAATAGTCAAACTGTAAAAGGTTCTATAATTCCAGCATTGAGATACAGCTTTAGGACTACCCTTTTTCTTTCAAAACACAGTCAATGTATCATCTTGTTAGACAGCATTATTAACTCTTGAAAAACTGTATATTAACCCCATTAGGAGCTTCAACCAGGATCGCCCTAGCCCTTTCCCGATCGCAGCTAGATATTTCAACTGGTTTAGATAATATCTTGATATTGTTATCTTGTAACTTTTGGATCAAAGCGGATAGATCATCTACGGCAAAGGCGATCGCAAATAATCCGAGATGGGGAGGCCCCGCGCCATCAGCTAGGGATTTCCCCTTAACCGAACATTGAATAAACTCCAATGCCGCATTTTTACTTCCCGTTTGATTGATGAATGCCATTCTCGATTCAGTACCTTCTGGTAAATTGAGAATATTATCAATCATGCCTGTTGGTAATACTTGGTCGAAGACAATGTTTAGTCCCAGAATATCCACATAGAACTTAGTTACCTCTTCGATATTTTCCACCACTTGAGAGGTATCCAGCATAATGCCAAAATCACCTTTAAATTCTGGTATTGGTTCGCTTACCCGTTCGATCAAGGCAATAGCAGTGTCGTTAGGCGCAATCATAATCGCTTCCTTGACGGTGACGGGAACCCAACTGGGGGTATAGGTAATGGGAGGACAAATAAATTGATAACCTTTTTGCTTCAGGCTTTCATAAGCAGCATCAACGTTTTTAGCTCGAAAGGCGATGGTAAATAAACCGTAGTCCGTTGTATTGCCTCCAGAACGAATAAATTTATCAGATTGGGGCTTGAATTCAATTAACTCTAGTAAGGTTGTCTGTTCGTCATTCTTAAGACAGACTGCTTGACCAGTTGTTTCTGGCGGTAAGTTCCAAAGCTGCTCAATGGTATTAGGGTCTAGAGAATATTCCCCGACTACAGACATCTGGAAAATATCCCGATAAAATTTCACCGATTCATTCAGATCGCTTAAGCTAATGAGAATTCGAGCAATTCCATTTTTAATCATCTTTTTAACCTCAATAGAAGAATTTCAGCGATACTTAATTCGACAGAGGGCTTATGCCATAAGCCCCTACATGCCACACGCCCATACAAGCCATAAACTCCTGATAATTCCTGGTATTAAAATTTGACGACGACTTTGCCACAATTTTGCCCTCCCAGCAGGTAATCTACAGCAGCAGGGATAGATTCAATGCCTTTGAAATTGGTAGTATCTACTGCAACTTTGATTTGACCTGTATGGAAAAGATTGAACAAGCGATCGCGAGCTTCAGGCATATATTCTTGATACATGGACATCAGAAACCCTCTAACTGATGCAGCTTTCCAAAACAGCTTATGGTACATGCGCGGTTGGGATACTGGCTCTAGATTCTTACCATATTCAGAAATAAAGCCTACGACAACTAAACGTCCCCGTACTGCTAAATTATCGACGCAGGTGTCAAACATCTGCTTGCCAATACACTCAAACACTAAATCTATGCCCTGAGGATATTCTTGCTGAAGGACATCAGCGACATTTTCTGAGCGATAATTAATGATGCGATCGCAACCCAATTCTTTTAATAGCTGAAACTTTGCCTCTGAACCACAAGTGCCAATCACATGATTCCCTGCGAGTTTTGCCAGTTGCACCGCAATATGACCCGTTCCCCCTCCCGCTGCTGTCACCATCACAGTTTCTTGACTACCCATTGCGCCTACTTGTTCTAATGCCACTAAAGCGGAGACACCAGTAGGCATCAAACTCAAGACTTCTGGGGTTGGTTCAGCAACTTTATATGCCAAAGCAGAATCGATCGCCTGATATTCGCGGTATCCTCCTCTTTGAGTAGTCAATACCGCGTCACCGACAGAAAAATCAATGACCTTGTTGCCAATAGATTCCACTATGCCCACAGCTTCTACCCCTAACGCTATCGGAGGTGTTTCTAAAAAATAGGGTATCTTACCTTTGCACAATAAAGTATCAAAACCTGCATTCACTCCAGCATAATGGTTACGAATCAAAATTTCATTGTCAGCAGGTTCGGGAATTTTCTCCTCGACTATTTCAACAGCAGAATTAAAATCCTTGCTAAAATTCTTGGCAACTAATTTCTTGTAAGTTTGGGAATTCATAAATGAGCAATACTCGTGAAGCTATTATTCCTCTATTCAAGGTATGAGGGTAAAGTAAATAAACTCTTTTTACTATTTTTTACTATTAAGATTAGCAGCAAGATCGATCTAGTTTAAATTTAAATAAGATTCATCGTACAAGAGTAGACTAGAAGCATCATGGGAGAAAACCAGGAAAATTTTCAGGCAAAATCTATCAAAGAAGATTGGGGTGGAGATGGTAGAGGGCGCATGAACCTATCGGGTAGAAGTACAGCAATCTCCCCAGATTATGTGCCTCGTCAATACCAATTTTTTAACTCCAATTCTGTTCCAGAAATTGCAGAATGGCGTATTAAGGGAATGTCATCAAATGTGCCACAAGCAACAAGGCGATTATTATCTTGGCATGAATGTGGCGCATCCACATCAAAAGTTACTTTCCCCTCCCAATTTGAGGGCCCCGCAGGGATCTTTACTGCTGATTTAGAAATGTTTGTGCTTAGTGGAACAATCCAAATAGGGGAGTGGCAGCTAGATAAGCATAGTTACTCTTTTATTCCTGCTGGAGTTAGGGTTGGTGATTGGCAAGTATTAGGGGATGAACCAGTAGAAATTCTCTGGATGGAAAATGGACCAGTTTCGTTAAAATATGAAGCCACAGAAAGTGATCTTCCTAATACTAGAATGAATGAGTTTATTCCTGTATTGGACAGCAAAATTTTACCTTGGGGAAAAACAGATACATTACAGTTTGAAATTTGTAAAAAAAAGTGGTTAAGAAAAGATGGTCATGGAGGGGGAGTATGGTTACTGGCGCTCTTGCCTCATTATGACGGCACACATCAAATGATTCAATCCTACAATGAGGAAGCTTATTGCCTAGTTGGCTACTGTGACATAGGGGATTATCGATTTGCTAAAGATCATGTTGGCTATTGTCCTAGCTTTAGCACTCTTCCTCGGCATCAGACTGATGATGGCGGACTATTTTTGGTTCGAGTGGATCGGAATCTATCGCAACCTGGAACAGTTTTGTCTTATCGTTTTTAATTATCTAATACCAAATATCAAAGAGAATGCAGCAGATTTTCTATATATAAGCCAAGGCACTGCCTGCTCTAACTTTAGCTTGTTTAAATGTATGGTAAACATTGATTAATTTGGGATGATAACATGAATTCAATCTACTTTCTTGCTGTAATTCTAATCACTTTGGTCTAGAAAATAGCCTATTATTTGGGCTATTGCATCTTGCATCTGATTCATCATCCACAGAGTTCCATTAGCTACTTCAATCTCCTGACTATGGGGAATTGCTTTACAGAGCCAATCTTGATTCTCTGCTTTAGCTAAACCAGCTTGGAATAGAGGTTCTAAGGCTTTTTGTCCTGACAAAATCAGAGTCGGACATTCGATCGAGCGAAATTGTTCCTTAGCTTCGAGAAAGTAGTTTGTTGCTGCCATAGCAGGATAGATAGGAGAACCAAAACACTTAAGATCGTCGATGACACAACGGTGATTTAAATCTTGATTGCCAAGATAATTCATCCGAGCCAACCATCGTGCCATGAGGTGAGAGCCATCTTCTTCGAGGTCAAATCCCGCAGTATATTTCTGGAGAATTTTCTCTTGCTCATCTTTATTAAATCCAGGCACATTGCAGAGAATTAACTTATCAACTCGTTCTGGATAAGCTACTGCTATTGCTCCCGCGATATAACCCCCTGTAAGGCTACCGAGAATACTGCATTTTTTAATGCCCAATTCATCCCATAGTGCGATCGCATTTTGAGCATAGTCGGCAACTGAATATTCTCTCGATGGTTTATCGGAATCCCCTAACCCCATAAAATCCATAGCGATGACCTGTCTACTTTGAGCGAGAATGGGCATTAATTCCTGAAATTCATCACTACTGCGAGGAGCCATATGCAATAACAGTAGAGCTTCACCTTCTCCACCAATACGATAAAGAATCTGACCATCATCTATATCTAAAAATGCTCTTTTAATAAGTTGGCTCATTGATTAATTTTTATCCCTGTTTCTCGGCTATGGCTTGCGCTCTTCTTTAATCAGAGTTCTTTGATAAATTTGATTATCTTTAAACCAATGCCAAGTACGGGCGCGATAATTATTGCACGGACTAAGATGGATCATTTCGTAGATATAGGCATTGGCTATGTTTTTGTAGCTAAAGTAGAGAATAACTAGAGAGTCGTCCGCTTCCCACGCCTTGCCTTCAATCCGTTCTGTATCGAACCAGAGTGCTTGATCTCGATACATTCCAGGGAACTGATATTCTTCCTGTTTTCCATCAGCCCACTTATATCGATTGGTTTGAAAGTAAGGATATTCTTTACCTTCAGGAAACTCACAAGTTATATGGGATTCATTCTGGTCGAGAATCTTACCATTATTATCAACGGTTGTATAAGTACCAATCCAATCACCTTCATGTCGCACAAGAACGGGCATTTCGTCTTCGATCTTAGACATAAGACTTTCTCCTGATATTGCTAATCTCAAATTAAGCTTATGGCAAATATTCTAAATTTTCCCTTAAATATTAGGCTTTTTGCTAAATCCCGAAAGAAACTTTTACCGAAAATTATTTGAAAGCTAAGATTTTCTGATTAACTTGTCGTATAGTGCATTAAATTTCTTGACAGTTACCAGCCTCAAAATCAGCGATCGCTTCATTAGCCAATGTTTCTAGCTTCCCTTCTGCCACATCTTTTTCTAAATCCCGATCCCACCGCTGATAATCTAAGTCAGAAAACCACTTTCTTAGTTTCTCTAAATCATTTTTGGTTCGGGAATTGCTATGTTATCTACTCTCACAGATGAAGGGTTGCCGTAATTGTGAATTCTTAATGCTTTCATCAGAGGTTTTTATTTATCTTAATCCTCAAATTTCTGCTTAATTAATTTAAAGGTTTAAATTCAAAGCATTGATAGTCGATAAACTGAAAGATAACTGCAAGCAAAATTATCAAAATAGCAGCACCAAGATGGAAGCAAACACCGATCGCATCGACTCATTTAGAGCTTTGGCACTCCAGGTAACTTGCCATGCCGTTAACCATGTCAAAGAAAGGACACAAGTGCGATCTCTAATGGAGCAAGCAATCATGCGCTTAGAGCCACAAATCGCTGCCAGCCGTGCTTTTATTGGGTCTGATTGTCGCTTAGTATTGCTACCTGAATATTGGCTGACTGGCTTTCCGATGGGAGAGCCGATTGCTGTTTGGGCAGAAAAAGCCTGTCTGGAAATGGAAGATTCTCTATACGATGCCTTGGGTAGTATTGCTCAAAAGCATGACATATTTCTGGCAGGGAATGCTTACGAACTAGACCCGAATTTTCCTCATCTTTACTTTCAGAACTGTTTTGTCTTCGATCCTACAGGAACCATGGTTTTACGCCATCGCCGACTCAATTCTATGTATACCCCTACACCCTACGATGTCTGGGATAAGTATTTAGATTGCTATGGTTTAGAGGGAGTCTTTCCCGTAGCCAAAACTGCGATCGGTAACTTGGGAGCGATCGCCTCAGACGAAATTTTGTTTCCTGAAATTGCTCGCTGTTTAACTATGCGGGGGGCAGAAATCTTACTTCATCCCACCTCAGAAGTTTATGGCGATGCGCGAGCGCCTAAAGAGGCGGCAAAAATTTCTCGGGCGGTGGAAAATATGGCTTATGTTGTTTCTGCCAATACGGCGGGAATTGCTAATACTCCAATTCTTCAGGCTTCTGTGGATGGAGGTTCTAAGATTGTTGACTATCGAGGTCTTATTTTAGCTGAAACAGGCTTAGGGGAAAGCATGGCAGCATATGCTGAGATCGACTTGGCTGCCTTACGACGCGATCGCCGTCGTGCGGGAATCAAAAACGTGCTATCTCGACATCGCCCGACACTGTATGCGGAAAGTTATCAACAGCAACACTTTTCTCCTGCTAATACTATGTTAGAAGGGGAAGTTGAACGTCAACATTTTATTAAAACTCAGCAGGAAACTATCGAGCGCTTAACTAAGCTCGGGATTATTTGAAATGAGGTTCAATTAAAGATAATTTAAAGAATAAGGATTGGAGTAATGGATAACAAAATTGAGGTTCGCAATCCACGTACAGGAAAAATTGATTACTGGATTACTCCCCCAACAGGCGATCGATTAGCGGGCATTTGTACTCGTTTGCGTCAAGGGCAAGTTGCTTGGCAAGAATCTGGTTTAGAAAAGCGTATTCAAGCAATGCAACAGTGGAAAAACGTTTTACTATCCCATAAGGAGGAGCTGACAACAGCCCTAGTTGCTGATACGGGCAGACTATCTGAGTCGAGGATCGAAGTTGATTCTTTTTTGTCTAGCATCGATCGCTGGTGTCGTTTAGCACCAGATTTATTACAAACCGAGTCACGAACTACAGCAGTTCCTTTTATTCGTTTAGAACAGCAATTAGTTCCCTATCCCTTAGTGGGGGTAATCAGTCCCTGGAATTTTCCCTTGTTACTTTCGGCGATCGATGCCATACCTGCATTACTGGCAGGCTGTGCTGTCATAGTCAAACCCAGTGAAATCGCTCCCCGCTTTATGCAACCATTGCTCAATACCATTGCCTCAGTTCCTCAGCTACAAGATATCTTGACATATGTTCCCGGGGCAGGGGATATAGGTTCTGCATTAATTGAATCTGTCGATTTAGTTTGTTTTACAGGCAGTGTTGCTACAGGGAGAAAAGTTGCAGAATTTGCTGCGAAAAATTTTATTCCTGCCTTTCTCGAATTAGGTGGCAAAGATCCTGCCATCGTTTTAGCTTCAGCAGATCTGGAATTGGCAACTTCGGCTATTTTGTGGGGATCTGTGGTCAATGCAGGACAATCCTGCCTCTCCACTGAGCGTATTTATGTAGCAGAATCTATCTGCGATCGCTTTGTTGAGAAACTAGTAGCCAAAGCTCAAAATCTAAAACTAGCTTATCCATCTGTTGAAGAGGGACACATTGGACCAATAATTGCCGAAAAACAAGCGGATATTATTGCCGAACATTTAAAAGATGCAGTTAATCGAGGGGCTGTGGTTCGTTGTGGTGGTACTGTCGAAAAACTAGACGGTGGTTTTTGGTGTCAGCCTACAGTTTTGACTCAGGTTAATCACTCCATGAAAATAATGACCGAAGAAAGCTTTGCCCCAATTATGCCAGTTATGTCTTTTTCTCTGACCGAAGAAGCGATATCTTTGGCAAATGATACTATCTATGGACTTAGTGCTGCTATATTTGCTGCCTCGGAAACGGAGGCACTGCGAGTAGCCAACCATTTAGATGCTGGTGCAATTAGTATTAACGATGCAGGATTAACTGCCTTCATCCATGAAGCTGAAAAAAATGCTTTTAAGTTCTCTGGTATGGGCAGTTCTCGTATGGGTGCGGCAGCTCTCAAACGGTTTATGCGGAAAAAAGCTTTTTTAATCAAAACAAATTCATTTGTAGATCCCTGGTGGTTTGAAATATAAACGGTTTTATCATTATTGGATATGAAACTAGAGAAAAAATTTTCATATAATTTCTGATTATGCCCAAAATCTATATTAAAGTTTAAAATCGGTCTAAATGTTAGGGGGCTAGGACAATTGTTTGCACTCCTGAATTATGGGGTGCATTGACGACTCTCACTACCCCAAAGTGTGCAAATAATTCTTTAACAACTTTTATTGATTGGTTTTTAGTTATTTTCAATAACTCTATCTACCGATTTTCTATCAGTTACAGCAGTTTTGTAAGAGCATTCAATAGATTTATAATTTGCTTTAATTAGCAATCAAGGATAAAAATCTAGTTGTATAAAAGTGTTACTAGTAAATAGTCTCATATCTTACGAAGATTACTAGAAGTAAATGGGCATTCTAGGAACAAGCTTCTAATTAGAGACTTGGTTTATGCTACCTTCCATTTTTGAAACTTGTATTCCCAGAGAAGAAATATTAGCAGGAGAACTTTCAGTAGACCTTTTTGCTGCTAAATTACGGTCTGTAGTTGAGGGAAAAGCACCTCAGATATATCAGAATGCAGAAAGTTTCTTTGCTAATACTTATGCTACTGATGGGATAAAAACGCTAATAAGAGAGGTTTTTAGCAGGTTAACAGGAAAGTCATCAGATTCTCTCATTCGATTAGAAACTAGCTTTGGTGGTGGTAAAACTCATGATGAGATTGCTTTATGGCATATCTGTAGAGAAGGAAGAAGAATTCAAGGCTTAGAAAGATTTGCCGAACTTGGTTTAATCCCCGATCGCCCTGTACAAGTAGCAGCAATAGACGGACGAGATTTAGATCCTGAAAATGGTATTAATCACAGCAATGGCATAACGACCAAAACCCTTTGGGGTGAAATCGCCTATCAAATTGCTGGAATACAGGGTTATCAGCTTTTGGCAGGAAGCGATCGCTCTGGCATTAGTCCTGGAACAGATGTTTTAGAACGGTTATTAGATGATCGGTCAACGGTAATCATTTTAGATGAAATTGCTCGTTATCTGAGGGCAGCTAAAGCGAAACAGATAAATAGAAGTGACTTGGCAGAACAGGTTGTGGCGTTTCTTTTTACTTTGATGGATTTGGCAGGAGCTTGTAATAATTTAGTGTTTGTATATTCTCTGGCTTCAACTTCAGACACCTTTGCCGAAGAAACTACAGAATTGCAAGAATTAATTCGTGCTTCTGCTAGACAAGAAAGAGTTTTAAGCCCTTCAACCGATGTAGAAGTCTACAATATTGTTAAGCAACGCTTATTTAAGAGTGTTAGCTCTGAAGCAGCAGAAAAAGCAGCATCAGAGTATTTTACTGGTTGTCGTGCCAGTCGAAGTGATTTACCCGATGCTTGTAAAGACGCTCGTTATAGTGAGGCGATCGCCCAAAGTTATCCGTTTCATCCAGAACTATTTAATCTGCTAACTAAGAAAATCGCTTCTATTCCAGAGTTTCAAAAGACTAGAGGCGCATTACGCTTACTGGCAGTGGTTAGGCATCTATAGCGTAACCAAGAAAATTGGACACCGATGATTCACACTCACCATATACCTGTGGGTTTGGATGAAGAAATAACTAACGACTTAACCTCAAGACTTCAACGTCCGCAGATGCGACCACCTATAGGAGCAGATATCTACAATCCGAGTGGTAGAGAAGCTTATGCTCAGATACAAGATGAAGAATGGATCGCAGCAGATAAACCACCTTTTTCTAGTTGGGTAGCTAGAACTATCTTTTTACATTCCCTGACTCAAGGGATTTCTTCTGGTATTAAGAGAGCAGAATTAAATTTATCATTACTGACTCCTGGACTAGAAGTTAGTTTTGTCGATCGCGCCTTAGACAAACTGACAGCCGTAGCTTGGTATCTCGATGACGATCCGATTACTTCTATTTCTCGCTTTAAAGAAGAACCATCGATTAATAAAATTGTTACGGAAGAAAAAGAACAAGTAGAACGCAGTGAAGCAAAAGATGATTTGCGATCGCGTCGAGATAGTATTTTTGCTAAGAAAATATTTACACCAATTTTCTCCCCTGAAGGATCGGGAGATGTTGATGATGTTCCCGATAGTGTTGCCCTTTGTTTAATTGATTTTGACGAGGCGACTGTAATTAGCTCTGTTGATAGTCCACCCAATATTGTCGAGCAAATTTTTAATAATACGGGAGAATCTGGTAAATTCCGTCTTTATCGCAACCGTTTATTGTTCCTGGTTGCTAATCGACAGGAAATAGAGCGAGCCATTGATAACGCTAGAGAATACAAAGCAATTCAGAATATCTTAAAAAACCAGACTCGCTTAGAAGACTTATCGGGTACTCAACAAAAGCAACTTAAAGAAAGAGAAGGGGGTAAAGACTTAGATGTGCGAATATCTTTGACTAATGCCTATCGTCATCTATTTTATCCTACTAAAGATGATGTAAAAGCTCCTACTGGCTTAATGCACTATGTCTTACCCGCTCAAGATTCTAGTACTGTTAAGGGTAATACCAATCAGCAGTCTGTCATTCTCAAAGCTCTTAAAGACTGTGAAAAAATTCGTCCCGAAGGTTCTAAGCATTTTACCCCTGTTTACATTTTGCAGAAGGTTTGGAGTAAAGGTTTAGATCGCTGGACAACTAAAGCTTTAAAAGATGCTTTTGCCAAAGATTTAAACCTAAACATTTTGCTGGATGCCGAAATTGCGCTATTGCGAGACACCGTTCGCCAAGGCTTACAGGAAGGACATTGGGACTTAAAAGTAGGAGAAAAGGTTTATATCAAAAGCGATGTAAGGGCGATTCGCCCTTCAGGTTCGGCACTTTGCTCAACGGAGGATACCTCCGCAACGCAAGTGCCTCACGAATCGCCCCTACCTGAATCAATTGAGTTTAGCGATCGCTTTACTTTATATAGTCGTGGAATTCTTCAGCCTCCCGAACCTAAAGTAATTGAAAGAGATCGAGTCTTTAGAAATATCAGTAGATAAACTCATTGACTACCGAAAGCTAGGTACAACTATTCCTTTATTAAGTCGTTTCCCTCTCAGAATTGACCAAACCGCGACTATTCAAACAGGCGACCAATTTGTGCGTTTGGAGTATCAAGGACAAATTAAAGGATTTCAAAGCTTTTTCTCTACTATTAATGGCTTACTTAATAGCCCTGAAGCTCAAGCTAATGTCAATCTTAAAATTACCTTTGAGTTTGAACAAGCAATTTTATCGCAAGGAACAGAGTTAAACGCCATCCAACAAGCGCTCGATCGCAATCCAGTAGAGCGAATTAATTTAGCCGCAAAAGTCAAGTATTAAATCATCTGTAGAGCGAGCGTCTCGATCGCTAATGCCTCATTTTATCTGGGAGTAAAACAACCCGTGCAAGAATTTCAATTAAAAGTAATACCTACAGATAATAATAATTTTGCGTTGGAATTATATCAATGCGCTTATAAAAAAGCAGGTGAAAAAAAGCGTCCTGCTGCTGAATTAATTGGTTGTCTTAAAGGTAATACTTTGGTTTTGGTCAAACACAGTATTTATCAAATACTTAAAGCCAATAATTATGATCCTAAAACTCTTTATAACAAACGACAAACTCCTTACATACTATCAGAAGAGTCAGGAGTACAAATAGCAATCTTATTCCAAACAGTTAGCCCTCTTTCTCAGTGCGATCGCATTAGTAAAATTGCTATGGGTATTTCGGCAATGAGTAACGAAGAAGCTCATTATTGGTTTGCTATGATTGCCAATGGTAGACGAAATAGTGCTTTAAAAGCTTTGAGAATATTGTTTGGAGATTAGTTGCTATCCTTCAACTCAAAATTTAATTTCTTGCCATTCTTTAGCTTCAGTGAAGGGACTGAGATGTTTGACGTTAGTGGTAGCAATAACGCCCTCGCCAGTCGCTTCAACGGGTTGCGAACCCGCAACGCGCTGGCTCGCAATATATCTGCCTGGATATTTTTTTCCCAGTAGTTTGTACTGAGCGCAGATGATTATATCGGCATCAAGGCTTTTATCATCAGCGGTAGGTATTCCTTGTATGCGCGTTTCTGCCCAAAGATTAGCAGCTTCTTTTAAAACTGCATCATTTATGGGTAAAAAATTAATGAATTCGGACAATTTGTCTAAGTTACTAATTCCCTCTGAAGATAAACCTCTCATAGAATTAAGAATTAGCGATCGCCTTACTTCGTAATCACAGATTTGACTGCTAACAACATATACTCCTTTGGCTAATAGCGAGTATAATTTTTCTCTTGCAACTTCAACTTCAGCAGAAGAATTGGGATTGCAGAGTTTCCCTAGTATTCCAGAATCAATCAGCACAATCATTCTAATGCTCGTATAGTTTTTGTCCTACTGGTCTTTCTGCATCAATTGTTTGTTTAAATTCTTCAAAAGCAGCTTCTTTTTCTAGTGAGGGAGATTCTTGTTTTTTTTGCGTCAATCCATTCTCTAAGTTTTTTCAGTTTGGGTTGATTTTTGCGTAATTGTTCTTCTCTATCCCATACACCGTCGCTATTTTGCTTCAACTTTACTTTAAGATGCTCTTTGATCGATATTGCTTCTTGTGAATCTAAGGCGATCGCTTTTTCACAGCCTTCTAGAATCAAATGATATTCGTTGTTTTCTGCTTTCTCGTCTTGGGAGTAAAGCAATAAAGCGATTTAAATCAATAATCTTACCGCTTGGCAATTCTATAGTTTTATTTATATTTTTCATTTCCTTTATTAATTGATTGCTGAATTAATAAATGCCGATCGCGATTTGAATTGCCCTTTGAATACGGGCAAACGATTCAGGGGTTATTTCGCCATAAGGTCCACGCTCAAGATAGCGTTTCTCTATATTGGTCATAACATCGCACATCGCCACAGAATCTACATTCAAACCCCCTTCTCCCTGTTTAACCAAGACACGACTAGGATTAGCTGCATCAGAAGTATCGCTAGAAAAAGGGACGACTAAGACAGTAGAACTATATTGATTACGGATATCTATCGACATGACTACTACTGGACGTTTTTTAGTATCCCCAGACTGTTTTAACGCCTTGGATAAATAAACTTGTCTTTGGCAAGGGAAATTTTCACTACTACTCATATCCTATTTAGATTCGTCCCAAGGAAATTCCTCCCAAGCTGCGATCGCTTGTTCTTGTGTTTCTTCCGTCCAATCTTTTTCAAACTCGATATCAGCCTGAGAACGGTTTTGATAGAAGTTTCTCAATTGTTCCTCGATTTGCTGTTTGCGCCACAGACGTAAACCCTCTTCCACCGCAGCGGAACGATTTTTAGTCATTTGGTCTACTTCTTCTAGTAACTGTGAATCTACGGTGATTGATATTCGTTGTTTCTGGGAATTATTAATCATAGAAGCTTATTTTCTCTCTGTATAAATAATAATACTTTTTATATTACTAAAAATAATAAATTTATTCGCTTCCAATTTAGGTCTACTGTACATTTAATTATTGAATGTACACGTTGAAAGTCAAATGAAATCGGCTGGCTTTACCACTAGCGGAAGTTGCTTCGACTCTCTCGATGTGGGAGACGTTGAAAGCTGAAACAGCCAGCTCAGACCATATCTTGAAGAAGAGTTGCTTCGACTCTCCCGATGTCTCCATTCGAGGATAAATGTACAGTGACTAATTAAATGACATCGAGACTAATTGCTGTCATCGATTCAACCTGATCTATACAAGGGTTTTAGAGCTTTGGATGTATTTTACCTTATTAATTTCAGTGACAAAATAAGTGTCGTCTTTCATATAAAAGACAAATTAACTATCGTCAATCTAAAAACAATATTTAAGGAAAGTGACAAAATCTGCGTCACTTTTTTATTTTTGTTATAGGATTACATTATGTGCTTTTAAAAAATTTTTTTTTAAATAATGCAAAATGATGACACTATCAAAGAAATGTCAGTAGAGAACAGATTGAAAGCAGAAAAGAAGGAAACCTTCGTTACTTCTGAGCTAAAAGAAATAGCAAAGGTAAGACTAGAGGTAATCCAGAGTCTGCTCGAACCATGCGATCGCACCACTTATGGAGAGAGATTAAGATCGGGAGCTAAAAAGCTTGGTATTTCAGTACGTTCATTGCAGCGACTATTTAAGAAATATCAGGAACAAGGATTAACGGCTTTAGTTTCTACAAGCAGAGCAGATAAAGGAAATCATCGCATTAGCCAATTTTGGCAAGATTTTATTCTCAAAACCTACCAACAGGGAAACAAAGGCAGTAAGAGAATGAGTCCTAAGCAGGTTGTTTTAAGAGTGCAAGCTAAAGCAGCAGAAATTGGAGAGGAACAACCTCCAAGCTATAAGACTGTATTGAGAGTTGTCAAGCCAATTCAACAGAAAAAAGAAAAAAGTATTCGTTCTCCTGGATGGCAAGGGACGACTTTATCGGTTAAAACTCGCGATGGTCAAGATATCAGTATTAACCATAGCAATCAAGTATGGCAGTGAGATCATACTAAAGTTGATGTTTTGCTTATAGATCGACATGGAGAGGTAATTGGTCGTCCTTGGCTAACTACCGTAATTGATAGCTATTCTCGTTGTGTGATGGGAATAAATGTCGGTTTTGATGCGCCGAGTTCTCAAGTAGTGGCTTTGGCATTACGTCATAGTATTCTGCCCAAAAATTATAGCCATGATTTTCAGTTACATTGCGATTGGGTAACTTTTGGTCTGCCAGAATGTTTGTTTACGGACGGAGGAAAAGATTTTCGCTCCAATCATTTAGAAGAAATTGCAACTCAATTAGGTTTTATTCGTAAGTTACGCGATCGCCCTTCTGAGGGAGGAATTGTCGAACGTCCTTTTAAGACTCTAAATCAATCGTTGTTTTCTACTTTGCCTGGTTACACTGGCTCAAATGTTCAAGAGCGTCCAAAGGATGCAGAAAAGGATGCTCTATTAACTTTGAGGGATTTAGAAATATTAATAGTACGTTTTATAGTCGATAAATATAACCAAAGTGCGATCGCAGGTAAAGACGAGCAAACTCGCTATCAACGTTGGGAAGCAGGATTAATCAGAGAACCAAAGATTATTGCCGAGCGAGAATTAGATATTTGCTTGATGAAAACTGCTAGACGTACTGTTCAAAGGGCGGGAAATCTACAGTTTGAAAATATTGTTTATCGTGGTGAATATTTAGCTGGATATGCAGGAGACATAGTTAGCGTTCGATACGATCCTAAAGACATAACTACAATTTGGGTTTATCGCCAAGAGAAAGGAAAGGAAGTATTTTTGACTCGCGCTTATGTTTTAGGTTTGGAGACAGAAATACTTTCTCTATACGAAGCCAGGGCATATGTGAAACGCATACGTATGGCAAAGAGAAAAATAAGTAATGAATCAATACATCAAGAAATTCTTCATCGAGATAGTGCAGTAGAGAAGAAGAAAAGTCGCAAGCAACGGCAAAAAGAAGAACAAAGTTATAAATTACATTCAGCACCAAAAGTTGTCGCTGAAGATATTGAACTACAAGAAATAGAGCAAAACATTTCAGAGGAAATTGCTGATGTAGAAGTGTGGGATTTCGATGAATTACAAGATGAATATGGATGGTAAACAATGACTGAAGCTAAAGCGATCGCCGATAAATTAGGCAAAATCGAATCAGATGAAGAATGGGTACAAAAAGAAATTGCTCGTCTAAATCGTAAAAGTACAGTAGCCCTAGAACATATTAAAGAATTACATGATTGGCTAGATGGAAAGCGCAAATCAAGACGATCTTGTCGGATAGTAGGAGAATCAAGAACGGGGAAAACAATTGCCTGTGAAGCTTATGTTATGAGAAATAAGCTGAATAAAAAGCCTCAAGAAAGACAAAGTAAAAATCAAATTCCTATTGAGCCTATAATCAAGATTATGCCTCCACAAAAATGTGGTGCTAAAGAGTTGTTTCGGGAAATCATTGAGTGTTTAAAGTTTAGGGCTGTCAGAGGTAGTATTGCTGAATTTAGAAATAGAGCAATGGATGCTTTGCAAGGGTGTCAGGTAGAGATGCTGATTATTGATGAGGCGGATCGCCTTAAGCCTGAGACGTTTTCTGAAGTAAGAGATATTTATGACAAGTTAGAAATTGCTGTAGTTTTAGTAGGAACAGATCGTCTGGATGCAGTAATAAAAAGAGATGAGCAGGTTTATAATCGCTTTCGGGCTAATCGTCGCTTTGGCAAATTGGCAGGAATAGATTTTAAGAAAACAGTGGTGATTTGGGAGGAAAAAATTCTCAAACTTCCTGTTGCTTCCAATCTAACTAATAAGACTACACAAAAAATTTTGCTGACAGCTACTGAAGGCTATATCGGTAGGCTTGATGAGGTTTTGCGAGAAGCTGCGATCGCATCTCTGTCTCAGGGATATCAGAAAGTCGATCCCAAGATTCTTAAAGATATAGCTAGGGAGTACTCATGAGTGATACTAATGAAGTTGAACCTTGGCTGTTTCCTATCGAGCCGTATGAAGGAGAAAGTCTGAGTCATTTTCTGGGAAGATTCAGAAGGCGCAATCATCTTTCTCCTAGCGCATTGGGAGATTTGGCAGGTATTGGTGGAGTTGTTGCACGTTGGGAAAGGTTTCACCTTAATCCTTTTCCTACAGTTCGGGAGTTTCAAGCTTTAGCTGAAGTTGTAGGAGTCGATAGCGTCAGGTTAAGAGCTATGCTTCCACCAAAAGGGATGGGGATGAAATGCGAACCTATTCGTATATGTGGGGCTTGTTATGGGGAAGTTCCTTGTCATCGGTTGGAATGGCAATATAAATCTGTTTGGGAATGCGATCGCCACAAATTGAAGCTCATTTCTAAATGTCCTCATTGCCAAGCTAAGTTTAAATCTCCTGCTTTATGGGAGTTTGGTTGTTGTCATCGCTGCCGTTTGCCTTTTGCAGAGATGGCAGAGTATCAGAAAAATAGCTAATTTTTATGTATTTTTAATAGATATTTCAATCAATGCCTCGAATAAATTTGATTTTCCTGTTCCGTTTTTACCAACAAATACATCTATAAAACTATTTTCATTAAAAGACAGGTTAAAGTCTTTTAGGTTTTTATATTCACTAATATACACAGATTTTAACCGCATATTTTCCCTAGATAGCTGCTATAACTTCATTTAAGAGAGCAGTTTGTTTTTCGGTTTGATTTGTTGATTGTGCTTCGAGTCGATCGCATAATGCCATCAGGCGATCGACTTTGGCAACGATGCGCTGTTGTTCTGGTAGTGGTGGCAGGGGAATTAAAGCATTTCGCATATCTCCAACATTAACGTGTTTTGCTCCAATTCCTTTATGTAGCTCAAGAAGTCTCAATAAAAATGAAGGGTTCGATAATGTAAGTTGTCTTTTGCTCGAACAATACACACAACAATTTTATGACCTCAAGTTAAAACTTTAATCGCAGTCGGCTACTTGCTACTGTTTTGATAATAATCAATTATTGTTTGGCGATAGAACAAAGGCATTCCCGTATCATAGTATTGTCCTTTGACTAAGTAGGCGATCGCCCCATTTTCGGCTCTTAGTTTATCCAAGCAGGTTGTTAATTGAAATTCGCCTTTAAAACGTTCATTGTTGGCGATCTCTGAATCCAATAAATTGAAAATAGCGGATTCCAAGATATACATTCCGAAAACTCCTAAAAATCGATCTTGGGGCATACCTGAGACTTGCAAATGTTGCCTGGCATACTTTAAGGTGGGCTTTTCATAAATCTGAGCTATTTCTAAAATCGAATCGGTTTTCCACTTACCGCCAACACATCCTGCTTTGTGAATCACATCGGCATCCATCACGGTAATACCGATAACGCTTGTACCTAGTTCTTGATAAATATTTACCATTTGCGCTGCGCAAGAATCATCGTCAGAAGTATAGACATGATCTCCTAATAAAAGTAAAAAGGGCTGGTTGTCCACCCAATCACGGCTGCAAAAAACAGCATGACCAAAACCTTCTTGGTCACTCTGAGTCAAAATTGTAATGCGATCGCCAATAGTTTGTAGATATTCCGTATAGGCTCGATTTTCTGATGATAATTTCTGCCATAATTCAGGTTTGGGCGGAGATTTTAACAGATCGTTAAATAAATCGCGATCGCTCTTTTGCACCACAATTGCTACTTCTTCAATCCCGGCACTAATCGCTTCTTCTACTATAGCCAGGATAATTGGCTTGGCTCGTCCATCTTTGTCAATGATGGGAAACAATTCTTTTTTTAGAGCCTTGGTAGCAGGATACATCCGAGTACCAAAACCCGCAGCAGGAATTACTGCTTTACTTACTTTCTTACTAGACATAGTAAATGGTTACTAATTAGGCTCAATACATTTCATATTTCAAAAGAGTACAGGGAATTGCGCCGTTGTACAGTTTAATGCGCTTAGAAGTCCTGAGTCCGACGTGCTTGGAAAGCTTCATGCTACCCGTCAGAATATATGCTGTCCAGCCTCTAAATCTCTGTTTAAAAATATCTCCTAGCTGTTTATATAATTCTCCTAATTCCGCTTCTTTGCCCAATCTTACGCCATAAGGAGGATTACAGACCAAAACTCCACGATCTGCTGGTGCTTCGATAGTAGAGAGTTCCTGACGGGCAAATTTAACATAGTCTTCTAGTCCAGAACTTTCCGCGTTGACAAAGGCTTGCCTAATCACGTTCATATCGCGATCGCTGCCAATAATCGGCACGGCAAGATCGTGTTTTTGGCGATCGCTAGCGTCTTTAAGTAAACTCTGCCACAAATCGCGATCGTAGTCTAACCAGTTTTGAAATCCAAAGTCGCGATATAAACCTGGGGCAATATTTAAAGCTTTTAGGGTGGCTTCAATTGGTAAAGTACCGCTACCGCACATCGGATCGAGAAAGGGTAAATCTGGTGTCCATTCCGCCATTTCCAGTAAAGCTGCGGCTAAAGTCTCTTTCATCGGTGCTGCGCCAATTGCAGGGCGATATCCCCGACGATGTAAACTTGAACCTGAACTATCTAGGCTAATAATACAGTGCTTTTCGTCAATATGGGCATTAATTAGCAGATCTGGGTTTTCCGTATCAACGCTGGAACGTTTCCCTCCTCTGCGTTTTTGCCAATCTGTGATGGCGTTTTTGATTTGCAAAGCAGTAAAATGAGTATGATTTAGATTTTGATTCTTACCCGTACAGGTAACAGCCAGAGTCATATCTGGATCTAAATATTCTGACCAATCTAGCTTTTGCACGCTACGATAAAGCTCCTCGCCGTTGAAACTTTTTACTTTAGCGATCGGCATTAAAATCCGAAAAGTAGTCCTTGTCCAAAGATTGGCTTTGTAGAGTAGTTCTTTATCGCCCTTAAAGTGAACCCCGGTAAAGTCTGGGCGAACCTCTTCTGCACCGATACGTACCAATTCTTGTGCAGCAACCTCTTCTAAACCGCGAGATACTGTAGCAAAATAATTATTCATGCGCCCGATGTGAGTTGGCTTCGTTTTGATTGATGCTCAAAAATCTTTGACTCTTAGCTTTTAGATTATTGTAGGTGAATCTGGGATACAGATCATACAACAGTTTTTGATTGGGTAAACCACATTGATTTGTCTGAGTAATAAATCCTTTAGGACTGCTTCTTTAAGCTATGCCCTAAAGGACTCCTAAAGGATACACCTTCGGATATAGCTTCGCGTCGCAAATAATAAGTTTTACTCAACTGAAATTCGCTGTAAGGAACTAAGTATGGGGATCTATTCGCCTAAAAATTAAAAATCTCTTGTTTAATCTCAACCTTAATCAGAATTAATCAGATTTAATTGCCAATGAATTGCTGTTTTCTTTGAGAGCGATCAATTTCTTTAGTTAAACATTCTCGCAAATAGCGACGATTATATAGTCCAGTCAAAGGATCGCGCAGACTTTGATATCTCAGTTTTTCCTGAAGTTTTAAATTGGCAAAAGACATCGCAATATTTTGCGCGACGGTTTCTGCTAAGTCTTGAATTGATTTATTAATTGTTGCAGAATCACTGAAACTCAAATACAGCATTCCCAATGTTTCTCCTTTAGCAATCATTGGTAAACAAAGAGTAGGAGTTAAATTAGTCTGACAGTCAACATGAGAACAATAAAGTCCAGAAGTATGAGGATGGGAAATATGGGAATTTCCTCTGCGCAATGACCAACATTCATTTGGCTCAAAGCTAATGTTACTATTAGATACTCCCCAAACGGCGATCGCCTGAAATAAATTTTTGCTATTGTTCATGAGATATACTGCACCGTGAGCGTTAGGAAATAATGGCTGCAATAAATCGGTTAACGCTGTCTCAGCTTCTTGGATAGTTAAACAAGCTTGCAGAAATTCGTTCTTTATGCCATGATTCTAAAGTTTTGACTTGTTCAACTAATTCCAGGTTAGGTCTGGCTGATTCTGACTGATTTTTTTAGTTTCGGTAATATCTTGGGTAACGCCTAATATTTGTATTGGCTTGCCAGTATTATCTCTTGAGATTTTAAAACAACTGTTGCACAAATAATGCAGTATCAAATTATACTGTTTTAATCAAGTAGTAAGCTGGTAAAATAATGTTTAATATTTATTGCCAGTTAAATTTTTAGCTATTCATCTAACTGCTATTAACCGTTTTAAATACTGTAAGATCCCCATACCAACAAGTATAGAGGTGGCACAACTAAGCCAAAAATAATTAGTAAACTGGGGATGATCTAATGCCCAACCTCCCAGTGGTGGGCCAATAAAGTAGCCGATCGCCCAACACTGAGAATTAATCGAGAGATATACTCCTCTCAAGGATTCTGGTGCTAAATCTGCTACTAAGCTAGATGCAATAGGGGTATAAGTCACCATTCCTAAAGACATTATTCCTAAGGTCAAAACTGCCCAGTTCAGAATATAATCGCTCCTAGTTCCTGTTACCCAAACAAAAAGAAAGGCGATTCCCCAAAGTAATAGCGAAAAGCTTAATCCAGTAATGCGACTGAATCGATTTAGCATCCAGGCTGCGGGAAGCTGGCAAATAGCAGCAAAGGCAATGTGCCAAGTAAACAGACCGCTAATGACCTTTTCTGAAAAACCCGTACTCGTATCAGACAGTTGCACAAAATTTTTCAGATAAAGAGGCATGGTGCTTTGTACCTGAGATAGATAAATAGTAAACAAAATATTGACCAAAACAAATACCATCAAAGCGCGATCGCGTAACGCCAAAGACCAAGCGTTTTGATTAACTATTGTTGATTGGGGTTTAAATTGATAAGTTTCGGCGATCGCAAAGTAAATTACGGCAAAAAAGATGGCAAAAGAAATTCCATCAATAACGAATAAAGCTCGGTAATTGCCAGAGTTAGCAATTAAAGCTCCTCCTAACACCACCCCCAAACTCAAACCTAAACTATCAGCTAATCGAGTAATGGCGAAGGCTTCGTTACGTTGTTCTGGGCTAGTTAGATCGATAATTGCTGCTTCAGTAGCTGGCCAATATATTCCAATCCCGAAACCCATCAACAGATTGCCTAAAACTAAGGTCGAAAAATTTGCTGCTAAAGATAAAACCACGTCTGCCAGTACGGATATGGCAGCAGAAGCCAGCAATGTTTTTCTGCGTCCCCACCGTGGAGAATCTGCGCCCTGCCCACCTAAAAATCTACCTACAACTCCTGAAACAGAAGCACTGCCCAAAGCTACGCCAACCAAAGTAGAAGAAAGCCCGACCTGATTGACAAAAAAGATCGGTGCATAGAACAAAGTAAAGCCTGACCCAATTTGGGATAACAATCTGCCTGCTGCTAAAATCCAAACCTTGAAATTAAAATTTAATATTCGGGACATAAAATTATTGCTCGTCGCTCATTCATCATGGATCGATTCCTAGTCATACTGCTAATTCTGAACAAAAACTGCATAAAAAAATAGACCAGTCGTAACTAGTATCTGTAAGCAAAACACACTAACTCAAACTTACTAATACGAGGTCTACAATCATGAAGAAATCCACACTAGCTTTTCTAACTACAGTTATCGCATTCGCTCCTTTAACTGCTTTTGCCCAAGACGCTCAAACTGGCATTCAAACTAATACCAACTCGGCTGCTGCCGTAGGTGACGCTAATCTAGTCCTGCAAGATGCTGACCAAGCCAACTATCAACAACAGCTTAACTTAGATGCCTACGGTGTACCCGCTACACCAAATGCCCAAACATCTGTACAGAGTGGAGTTAATGAAGCTGCTGCTGTAGGTGGTTATAACATCATCGATCAGCAAGGAACTCAAACCAACGTTCAAGATCAAGCTGACGTTAATCAGTATATTCCTTCCGACCTTCAGTATTAAAGTTATCTCCAGTATTAATCATCACTAAGAAACCGATAAGGGCAGGCTGCTGCCCTTTTTTGATTTGACGAGATCGCCTTAAATTGTCTATTTTACTGTTAAAACTCAATCCGAGTAGTCAAGAATTTAAATACGTCTAAAGTTTGGTTGAAATTACGTTATTTGGAATTAGAAGCTCGATCCGAAGATGGTACAGGGTCGTAACCTCCAGGATGAAAAGGATGACACCGCAAGATGCGACCAACGGCTAACCAACTACCTTTTATCGCTCCGTAAATCGCGATCGCTTCCATAGCATATTGAGAGCAAGTGGGTTGGAAGCGACAAGTAGGAGGAAACAAAGGCGAAATTAGCTGGCGATAACTGCCGATTAGCCAGAGCAAGATAGTTTTCATTAAAGATTTATGCGTCGCTAGAGGAATTACCTAATACATTTAATTCAAACATAATATTTATTTTAAATGCGAGAACCAGCGTTTTTTCTAGTTTCCAATACCTGTTGATATTGGTGAAGCATTTCTCGGCGTTTTTCTAGGTTTCGTTTCTGTCCTACTAAAGTTTCATCAAGCATTCTCTTTCTTTCCTGCTCCTGGCTTAACTGACTATCCGAATAGAACAGCTCGTTTTCACTAGTAATATTGGCTTTTCGCTGAAGATTTTTTACCTTGTGACGCTGTAGCAAAAGTTCATCTTCTTGTTCATTTACCAGTTGAGTCAAATTGAATAGATCTTGCTGGAGGTGCAACACCATTGCTTCTAGCTTGTCTAAAGGAGCTTGCTGTAGTTCGGACTCATTTAAATTGCTAGCCAGCTTATCTTTCTTTGATTCCATCGCCCAAGTAGAAATTGTCTGCCACAACGCTTCTTCATTAGAAGTCTCTGGTGCTGTGCCTAGCTGAAGAACGCTTGGTTTCTCTTCAATGGCATAGTAAGAAGAGTGCGAATCGAATTGAGGAACAACACCATTAAAGACAATTCCCAAAATATTGAGTCCCGAGCGAGCCAAAATTTCTTTAGTATAGGTTGCTTGAGAGCGCTCCACAGAACCTGGTCGAACAACTAGTAATACTCCATCAGCTATACGACCCATAATTGGCGCATCAGCAGTTAAATCCAAAGACGGTGTATCAAAAATTACAAAGTCGTAGCGTTCTGACCAATAGTCCATCAACATTCTCATTCTTTGAGAATCTAGTAGAGTAGCAGGATAAGGGGTTATGGTACCAGAGGTCAGTAAGTCAAGGTTAGACATGACTTCTTCGATGGTTATCTTAGGATCTAATTGTTCTGCAACAACATTACTTAAGCCTTTATCGTTACCAGTGTTCCAAATACGATGTTGCATTGGTTGGTGAAGATTAGCGTCAACCAGCAGAACTTTATTTCCCACCTGAGCCATAGATGCTGCTAAATTCGCAGCTACGGTAGATTTTCCCTCTTGAGGCGCAGAGCTGGTAATGACAATACTCTTAACGGAGCGCTCTGAATTCAAAAACTTAATATTAGACTGCAACATCCGATAAGACTCGCTTAGTGGTAGTGAAGGAAAATTTCTCACCACTATTCTGGGTATAGATGCGTCTTGATTAGATTCTGGCAGGCTTAAGGGTTTGATTTTATCAATTCCAGGTATTACCCCTAGCCAGGTGTAACCGTATAGCTGTTTGGCTTCTTCGATAGTTTTGATGGATTTGTCGCTAATTTCTAGCAGATAAATTACTCCCGCTGCTGCAAGCAGAGCTAGAGAGCTAGAAGCAAGATAACCAACTGCGCGGGAAGAAACAGGTTTAGTAGGAACAACCGCATTAGATATTACCCTTACATTTCCAGGATCTTGGCTTTGCGCTATTCTAACCGTTTGTAGCTGTTGCCATAAAACTTCGTAAGTCGATTCAAACGATCTTAGTTCCCTCGATAACTGCTGCAATTTTTGTTCTAATTCAGGCACTTTGTCGATTTTATCCGGACGATCCTGTTCTATTTCGGTAAGACTCTCAACTTGCTGGCTTAATCCAAAATTACTAGCTTCAAGCTTGATCAATTCACTAGTCAGCTCATGTTGAATTTCACCAGTTTTGATATTCTGCACGATATCTTTTGCCGCCTTGCCACCGATAGATACGGTTGTTTACCCAGCAGTTTTTCTAAAGAGTTTACCTGCTCTTTTAGCTCAATTACGTTAGGACTGTTGGGCGTAAAACGAGCCTGAGCGATCGCCAAATCTGATTCCGCGCTTTGTAGCTTGGATAATGTTTCTCTAACCTCAGGAGACTGGCTAACCGTAGCTAAGACTATAGCCTGCTCTGCCGTCAAACCTAAATTATCTTGAATATAACCAGCCTGAGAATTAGCATTTGCCATTTCTCCTTTGGCTTTAGCTATTTCTGCCTGTAGTTCTTGCATACCTTCGATTAAAGCTTTGGTATCTTCATCTGGAGAGACAAATTCATTAGATTCTTTAAGTTGGCGTATTGCAGCTTCAGTTTTTTGTAAAGATTGCTCCACCTTGGGCAATTGTTCTTCTAAGAATTCTCTGGCAGATATTGCTTCAGCTTTGTTAACCACCAAGTTATTATCTAAATAGTTTTTGACCAGCGTATTAACTACTTTTGCTGCCTGTTCGGGATCTTGACTTATGTAAGAAACCTTAAGAATATCTCTGTGGGGCTGGCACTGGCAATAAAGGTAAAGGTAAAACAAAATACCTCATCTCCAGCCTTAACTTAACTCCAATCAACTTCAAAGCTAAATATAGTGCAGCCGTACCAGATGACAACGCAGTAGCATATTCCGCTCCTACTACCTGAGAAAATTCTTGTTCAAAAGCATCGATATTATGGCCAACAGGAGCCACCCAATTGGTATCAAAGGCTTGTTGAACAAACTTGAGTTTCTGCTGACTGATGTGGGGCGTTGATAAAAGTATGGGCTGTTTCACTTAATTATTTTGCATACTGAATAAAGCAATATGTTTTAAGACTTTTGCGCGATCGCTTCTTGATAAGCTGCAATAGTTTTGTTATACATATGTTTAAACGTGAGTTGAGATTCATATTTCTGGCGAGCCATAATGCCCATGCTGATTCTAGCTGACTCATTTGCGATCAGATAATTTAGCTTTTGTCGTAACATTTGGCGATCGCCGCGGGGAATTACATAGCCCGTTTGCCCATCAATAACAATTTCTTTGACCCCACCAACATTAGAAGCAACCACGGGTAACCCCGCCCGCATCGCCTCAATAATCGTACAGGGCAGCCCTTCCCAGTTGGAGATTAAAGCATAAATTTGTACCTGGGCTAAAATTTGCGCTACGTCCTGGCGAAAACCTAGAAAAGTTACTTTCTGATTGATTCCTAGCTGCTCTACTTTTTGGCGGGTTTTTACCAAACCTGGGCCATCTCCCACCAAAATTAATTCTGCATTCACGTCTTTAAAAGCTTCGATTAAAGTCAAATGATCTTTTTGTCGGTCGAAACGAGCAACCATCGCTACTTTAACCGGTTCAGATTGAGTTGGATTAGCTCTCAAATTGAAAACAACATCTTTCATGCCGTTATGAATCATTACTAGTTGCCGCGAGTGAATACCAGCTTTTAAACCAATTTGGCGATCGTATTCGGAGACACAGATTATTTTATCGGCCAGAGGTACAGTTAGTTTTTCTAGCCAACGATAAACACTACGGTGAGGTTCGGGAATACCTGTGGTAAAAGACCAGCCGTGAGCAGTGAACACACAAGGCACTTTAGTGATTTGACTAGCCAAACGCCCCAAAATTCCAGTTTTGCTTGAATGAGCCGCGATTAGATCTGGTTTAAATAAACTTACTATATTAAGGATGTAGCGTAAACTTTTGCCGTCTGCAACAGGGCTAATTCGCTTCTGCAAGTATTTGCAGGCAACTGATTCTATACCTGCTTGTTTTAAATCTTCATTGTAGATGCCTTGCTCTCCAGTAACAATCATTACTTTATGCCGATTTTCCTGTAAAGCAATAGCCAAATCTTTGACGTGTACTTGAGCGCCCCCGATCGTATCTGCTCGAGTAATTATAAATAGTATATTCATGTTTTTATAAAAAAAAATTGAAAAAATTAAGTTAACTTACTGTAATGATCATTACAGTAAAATAATCTGCAACGATATTCTATGTTGTTTTGATAAATTGCCCAAAATAAGGCGGAGATAATTGTAAAAAAAAGACAATTTAAGGGAACTATATAGGGAAAATATACTTTCTAAGCGACTGTTGTTTATGCATTCTGCTGATTTATCACCCACTTTTTCTCGCGATTCGATGCCAGTAGTTCAAACCTGGAATCTGGGTAAAACCTACCGAACTGGCTTTTGGATGAATCAAAAAATTGAATCGCTAAAAAACTGTTCTCTAACTATTTATCAAGGAGAAACTTTTGGTTTATTAGGTCCTAATGGTGCAGGAAAAACTACTTTACTAAAAACTTTACTAGGTATTACTCGTCCGACTACTGGTAAGGCGGTTATCTTAGGTAAACCAATAGGCGATCGCACCGTCAAGCAAAAGATTGGCTATCTACCTGAAAATGCTTATCTTTATGATTTTTTGACTGCTTGGGAATTTTTGGAATTTATTGCTGGACTATTTCAAATACCGAAGCATAAACAGCGTCAACGTATTGTCGAATTACTCGATCTGGTGGGACTAGCTCAGTCTACCGCCCGTCAAAAGAAGCTCAAGCAGTATTCTAAGGGAATGTTACAGCGGGTGGGGATGGCACAGGCTTTAATTAACGATCCCGAAATTGTCTTTTTAGATGAACCCATGTCTGGACTAGATCCGATGGGTCGTTATCGAATGCGAGAAATTGTTTTATCGCTCAAGCAGCAGGGTAAAACGATTTTTTTTAATTCTCATATTTTGTCCGATATTGAACAAATTTGCGATCGCATTGCTTTTTTAGCTTTAGGAGAATTAATCTGCCAAGGTTCTCTCGATGAATTACTGGGTACTACTAATGCCTATCAAGCTATTGTGTCGGGCGGTAATTCCTTAACCCTAGATCCGTGGTTGACCAATTTAACTCAAGAAAATAATTATTGGCACGGACAATTAAAAGTCGAACCCAATCAATTCGTCGCTCATCTAAATGATGTTGAAGCCCAGTTAGTCAGTATTCATCTAGCCAGGCCTTCTTTGGAAGAATTTTTTATGCAGCAACTGCGAGATAGAGGCATCGAAGTCAGTCGATAAAGTTAACAAGGTCAACGCGCAGAGCAAGTAGTCACTTGACTTTTCATACTAAGTCCTGTACAGATATACCATTTACAAGTCAAAAGTCAGAAGCTTTTTAGCCTAGTTAAAACTACTTACCAAAAGTGGATTTTCCCAACCAAATCTAGTACCATAACCTGATTCAAAAACGTCTAAAGCGTAAATAACCCCAACTAGCTGTTTAGTTAGGGTATTTTTGTCTGATTATCGGTCATTGAGAATAACTAAACATTTTGCAAAGTTGGCGAATTGTCTGACTCAAGTACTTGAGATGCCGATGACTGTACCTGGTATTTAATCAAATCTGCTAAATCCTGTAGTTGGTTAATTGCTTCAGCACCTTCTAACTTCATTAGTTCGCGGTCATCTCTCATTTCAGTCCAAGTAATCCCATAGTCTGAGACTAAAAACCGGATCAGATGCTCATCTCTCAAACTGACCATAAAAGAAGCACTATTCATTTCGCCACCGCAGGTATAGCATGATGCTAAATAGCCTCGATTTTCAAATGCGATCGCTAAAGCCTGAAGAGTCATCACTAAATCCTTGACAAATTGACGATGCTGTTCTGCAAGTCTTGTAAACACTTTGTTCCTCCGAACACCTTAAATTTTCTTGTAACCGGTCGGGTATTTTTTTGTACTTTTTTAAGTTTATTTTCAGCACCCTTTTTTGCCGTTGAGCGTAGCTTTCATTCAGTGTAGCTAATTTTTAACAAAACTTTATGTGTCATTTGATTCAATTAAAGGTTTTAGCAGAAAATCGCACAAAGGAACCACGGTTTGATTGCTTAATAAAGCTTCAATACTCAGCTCAAATTCCGTTGGGATGCCTGCAATTGCTAGAGAAAACTCAAAACCGCTTTGACTAGCAGTTGGAATATCAGGATACTGCTGTATAACTATCGGACGACGCAATTTAACAGGAGTTTCTAATAAACTTTCATTTTGATACATAACTCGCACGGTTTTAGCTGGCGACTTTTTACCTAATACCCATCCTTTGACCAAGATTGCTCCTGTAGTAATCGTCAAATTGACGTTCGGCGTAATAATTCCAAAACCCCATAAAGTTTCAAAATCTTTTTTAGGCAGAGTTTTTTTAATGTCTGTAATTTGAATTGGAGTTTTAAGCTGCTGTGTCCAATTTTGAGCAATGGCTAATTGCTGCTGTACAAGCTTAAATTGAGATTGAGTGAAATCGAACTCTTTTTGCTGCTCAAACAATTGTTTTTTGTAGCGTTGAACTTCGGCTTGAGCTTGCTGTAACCTTTGCTGCGTTTCTCCTAACTCTATTTGAAAACCTTGATTGATTTGTAGCTGGGCTTTTGTCTGTGCTAGTTCTTTTTGAGATTTTTGCCAATCAGCGCTCAATTTTTCTAGCTCAGACTTGATTTTTGGCACTTTAGCTTGTGCCTGCTGTGCCTGTTGTCGGTATTTTTCTAAATCTCCATCAGAAAACCAATTTGCAAGTTTTGTCAGCCTCAAATTTTTACTCCTCTGGCAATAGTGGTTAAATCACAAACTCTTAGCTTATCGGTAAACGGGGATTTAATGTGTCAACTCTCCGTAGCGGACTATAACCTTAAAATGCGGTCAGTTAAATTTTAGCTTAAGATCTGAAATATTCTGATGAGATAAGCTATGAGTGATCGCCATGTTCCGCCCGTATTACGTTTAGAACAAGTCAGTCTTCAGGCAAACATTGGCTCAGATTATTTATTGCGGAATATTTCGTTCCAAATTCAACCAGGAGAAAAAGTAGGAATTATCGGAGCATCAGGTGCAGGAAAAACTTCTTTGCTGAGACTGCTTAATCGTCTAGTTTCTCCAAATAGCGGTGAAATATACGTTCAGGAACTGCCGTCTCGGCAGCTAACATCAGTTCAACTGCGTCGTAAGATCGTTCTAGCTGCACAAGAGCCTAAATTACTGGGAATGAAAGTTATTGAGGCGTTAAGCTATCCTCTAAAACTACAGCAACTACCAGAGTCGCAAATCCGTGTCCAGCTCGATACTTGGACAGGCTTATTGCGTATTCCCTCAAAATGGTTCAACAAAACGGAACTACAGTTATCTTTAGGGCAAAGACAGCTGGTAGCGATCGCTCGCGCTTTGATGATGCAGCCTCTGGTAATTCTTTTAGATGAGCCAACATCAGCTTTGGATATTGGTCTGGCGACTCACTTATTAACTGTATTAAACGAATTAAATCAGAGTCAAAACACGACCATTATTATGGTTAACCATCAACTAGAGTTAGTCAGAGGTTTTGGCGATCGCCTTTTGTTTATCGATCGAGGAACATTAGCAGAAGATCTCCCCGCTACCGAATCAAACTGGCAAAAGTTACGCCAAAAAATAAAGCTGTTACAGGAGCAACAGGAACAAGATTGGCTTTAATTAATGATTAATCTTTAACTGAGGTTATATTTGACGAGAAAAACGAGTTATATTGGCAGGGGCGAGCGCTGGTAGCTTATTTTCTCGGGAGTTTTTTTCGGTTTCAATTAACTCAGGATTAAATCGATAGCCTACATTACGAACCGTTTGAATGATGTTGGGCTGTCGTGGATTAAATTCAATTTTTTTGCGCAGCGATAGTACATGGGTATCTACAGTACGTGGATTATCAATAGCATCGGGCCATCCACGCTGTAATAGTTCTGAGCGACTTAAAGGATTCCCTTCAGCTTGAGCCAAAACATAAAGCAAACTAAATTCTTGCGGTGTTAATTCAATAAAATTACCTTTCAACTGTACTCGTCGCTGTGCCAAGTCAATTTTAAGATCTTTACATTCCATAGACAGGGGAACAGAACTAGTCAAGCGACTTCGTCGCACTAATGCCTCAACTCGCGCCAAAAACTCTTGCATCCCAAAAGGCTTGGTTAAATAATCATCAGCACCACTTTTCAACCCTCTCACTATATCTTGCTCATTGCTTCGAGCCGATAACAAAAGAATCAACGACTTTTGCTGTTGGAATAACCAATGAGATAATTCCAATCCATCTCCATCAGGTAAATCAGAGTCAATAATCATTAATGTTGGCTGATGCCGATAAAAAGCATCTCGACCCTGTTGCAAACTAGCAGATTGGCTAACAACATAACCTGATTGTTGCAGATGCCAACCTAGTAGCGAGCGTAAGTGAGGATTACTTTCAACTATAGATATATGTGCTGAAACCACTTTTGCCTCATTAAATTTAGGGAAAATTCCTATAAGAATAAGGCTAACAGAGGCTTCGATTGGATTTTGTAGCGATGGATACGAGTCATCAGTACTAATAATTCTCGAAAAAAATGTGATTGTTAAAAGCCAACACAGTAAAATAAGAAAAGATATAAAACTTAATAAGAGTTTAATTCCTACTAATATATTAAGTAACACTAACGAATAAAAGTCATGATTCTTCAAAATCCTCAAACCATTAGACATTACCAAAAAATTACAGACGGCATGGTCGATCTGTGGCGCAGACGTTATAGTTTCGAGGAAATTAGACTGTATCTCGATGGATACATTGCCTGTCTACGGAACAGCGACTTTGTGGAACAATATCATATTCACCGCCTGGAAGAACAAGCATTACGCTTTTTAAGAGATCCCTCTAACTTTGAGCTATCATCACCTCAAACTCAGATGGAAGTAGACACTGATTATTATTAAATATTTAATCTAGATTGGCGGCGTTCGTATTAAACGTTTTTTAGCTTTAAGCGTTAAAAAATTAGCTTGTGTATTCTGAATGTAGTAAAGTTATTTGAAAATTTGATGGTTATATTTATAGAGCTATAGAGCTATCTAACAAAATAAAAGACGACTAATATGTATTAGTCGTCTTTTGCTTACGTCAAATTAGCAGTTTTGAACCAGCTGAGTTGGACTTTAAGAAGCTAATGCTACTTCTGCCATCTGTTGCAATTCTCCAGTTTGGTACAGCTCGATCGCAATATCTGAACCGCCAACAAACTCTCCATCAATATAGATTTGCGGTATTGTGGGCCAGTTGGAATATTCTTTAATTCCTTGACGTATTTCTGGCTCGGCTAAAATATCGACGGTTTCGTAGGGAACACCCAGAGTATTCAGGATTTGCACTACATTATTAGAGAAACCGCATTGGGGCATGAGTTTCGATCCCTTCATAAATACCATAATTTTGTTTTCATGAACTAAGCGATCAATTTTTGCTTTTACTTGAGGTGTCATAAGTTTTAATTACCTATTTTTCTTAATTTACTAAAAACGCCAGTGATAATTCGTAGCGATTAATTTGGTTAATTGTACTAAGCTGTCAAACAGTTAAATGATTAAAGTGGGCATTCAACATGTTTTAAATTTACAGTTTAATTTTATACAGCTTGGCCAATAGCCTGCCAAGTTTCAGGAGTATAAGTTTTGAGAGACAAAGCATGAATTGTTTCTGATGCCATTTCTGCTTGTAATGCCGAATATACCATCTGATGCTGTTTGACTCTAGTTTGACCAACAAAATCAGGCGAGATAATTATGGCTTCAAAATGCTGTCCATCGCCGACAACTTTGACTTCGGCACGGGCGAGCCTCTCTTGAATCATTGTTTGTACTTGTTCTGGACTAATCATGATTGGTTTAGTTGGTTTAAACAGATTGATTTGAAAATCGATCGCTCTTATCTAATTGAAGAGCGATGACGTTTGCTAACGATCTCTATTTTACTTTTAAATCTAGGTCAAGATGTTCAATTATTATGACCTTAATTTTCCTCTAGTCTGATCAAGAAATTTTACTACTAACTACTCAGGAGTATCTGGAGGAATTGGTGGCTGTGGAGTTGAAGTAGGAGGTTGTCCTTGAGTCGGAGGTTGAGGATTAGCAGGTGGCGTTTGAGGAACGGGAGGCTGGGGAGTATAGGGAGTATCGACAAAGCCAATTTCTAGAAGCTGTTCGTAGGCTTTTCTTCCTAGTCCAATACCAGGACTTTGGGAAGTAACAATTTGCACTAATAAAGGAATCGATAGCTCGGGCTGATTTTGCGATCGATGTACTAGGGCTAGCTGATAAGTGGCTTTATCCCTCTCAATGCTGGTATCTAAAGCTTTTTTACGGTGAGATTCGGCAGCAGCATTATCTAATCCTGTAAAGCTATTAAATAGCTGGAGGTAAAAATTGGATAGCTGATTGAAAACTTGTCGCGCACTCTGCAATTTCTCGACAGCAAGATCGTACTGCTGAGCATCAATAGCTTGATCTGCTTCCTTCATTAATTTATTGCCTCCTTCGATGCTAAAAACACTGTCAGACTGCGTCGGAGTAGAAGTATCTGAATCAGGAATGCTTGGCGTGGGTTCTGCTGGAGCATCTGTCTCTGCCTGTAAGTTAGTGGGAAACCCGATGGACAATAAGCTCAGAAATAACAAATAACGCGCACTACGGTCAATAATATTTAGTTTTGGCATAAGTTTATATATCTTGGTTCTTTCTCGCCATTTTAAATAAGAGAATTAGACTTCAGGTATCTTATCACCCAATAATCATAGTGTCAGAAGAAGAAAATGCCACTTTTCTTGTTTAGAGACTAGTTGATTTTAAGTTAGTCCGCTTATGGTAGAAAGGTTTGTTTTTAAAGCAGTAGACTCTTGATTTATGTATCGCTTAAAATGGATCTTTTGGTTCGGCTTTGCTTTGACTATAGCCTGTTCTCAAAACTCTCAACAATCGACTAACTTACCACAAGACGAATTTATTCAAGTTTATTTTAATCACCGAGAAAGCAAGACTCAAACTTATAGCGATCCTTACCGTAAAATAGAACGTCAGGGAGATAATTTAGAATTAGTAATTATTCAAGAAATCGCAGCAGCAAAGTTTACTATTGATCTGGCTGTGCATGAGCTTAACCTACCATTAGTTGCCCAGGCTTTGGTAAAAAGCCAGAATTCTGGGGTACAGATAAGAGTAATTTTAGATAATAATTACAGTCGTTCGTTAAGCAAATTAAATTCGTCAGAAATTGACCGCTTAAATCAACGCGATCGCCAGAAATATAATCAGTTTTTTCAACTAGTCGATCTAAATCAAGACAACCGCTTAAGTTCTGCCGAAATTGCCCAACGAGATGCTTTAGTCATATTAGAAAATGCTGGTATTCCCGTAATTGATGATACTGCCGATGGCTCGAAAGGCAGTGGTTTAATGCATCATAAATTTATGGTTGTTGATCGTAAAACGATAGTGACTGGCTCAGTTAATTTTACGCTAAGTGATACGCATGGCGATATAGATAATCCTGAAACTAAAGGAAACGTGAATCATTTGCTCAGAATTGAAAATACTGAGGTGGCTGATTTATTTACTGAAGAATTTAACTATATGTGGGGAAATACTCCAGATGCAATTAACAGTAAGTTCGGTTTACGAAAGCCTTGGCGATCGCCAAAGACATTTATTTGGCAAGATACTCAATTTACGCTACAGTTTGCTCCTACTTCTGCTAGTCTGGATTGGCGTTTTAGTACCAATGGTTTGATCGACAAAACAATTGATAGTGCTACTAAATCTATCGATCTAGCTTTGTTTGTTTTTAGCGAACAAGAGATTGTTGATACTCTACAGCAAAAGCACCAGCAGGGTATAGAAATCGCAGGAGTATTTGACTCTGGTTTTGCCTATCGTTATTACAGCGAGGTACTTGATATGCTGGGCGTTACTTTGTATCTAGGTTGTCAAGCTGAAGCTGCTAATAATGCTTGGAGTAATCCCCTGAACACAGTTGGCATAGCACAGTTGGCTACAGGTGATAAACTTCATCACAAGTTTGCACTTATAGATAATCAAACAGTAATTTCAGGATCGCACAATTGGTCAAAAGCTGCTAATACAAACAACGATGAAACTCTAATTATTATTAAGAATTCTTTGGTGTCTCAACATTTTGCTCAGGAGTTTCAACATCTCTATAGTTCAGCATTATTAGGTTTATCTGCCAAAATTAACTATAAGCTAGAGCAGCAACAGCAAAAATGCAGTTGATTAAGATTAGAGCTTCAGACTTTCAGCCCAATATACCAAAGCTGCGAAATATTAATCTATTAGGCTAGCAAGACTTTTGCCACACTTAATTTTTGAAATCTATTGACAAATATTATTGATTAGTGTTTATAATTTTGTCAGGTCAATTAATTGACTATTATTTTCAATAAGCTAATTAGTTGATTCCTTCAAGCAAAACACTTAAAACACAGGAAATCTGGGATGAGCGATCGCACCTCAAAAAAACTCAACGCTTCCGAAAATGAAAAGCAGCCGAGCCGTATACTGACAATTAAATGGGCTTATCGGTGGGATGTATTTCGCCGTTTAAAATCATTAGAAATTGATTGCCAATGTTCGACTAATGAACCTTTATTAGTCGATGTATATAGCCCGACTACTCTAATCCAGATTTGGAGTGTAGTCAGACAATTTAGCGCCGAACGTCACGAATTAATTGATTGGTTGGATAATTGCTGGTATGTGCAATACGATCATCAAAGTAGGCAAAATGAATTTATTAATCATAATGGCAAAAGTTAACCACATATCTGGGTTTAATTTTCAAGGCAAGCTAAGTAAAATCTCTTTTAAAAAAAACAAGATTAAATACATCAAGCTAGTTACAAATGAGGGCAAATATTGGCTTAAAATCCCTAAAAACCTAAGAGAGAAAATTGCTGGTTTATCTCCTGGGTGTCAACTAGAAGTAGCAGGAAAATCTAAGCAGCATCCAATAACGGGCAAAACTAAATACAAAGCTGAAACCGTCGTGCTAGTTGCTCAAAAGCCAGCTGCTTCGGTTAAAACCAAGGCAGTTTCTCTGTTACCTGTATTTGACAGCAAAACTAAATCGAAAGCCAAGGTGCTAGTTTGCCAAAAGTCGAACTGCTGGAAAAAAGGAGGCAAAAAAGTTTGTCAAGAGTTGGAATCTATACTAAGTGATCGCGGATTAACTAAGGAGATTCCGATTCAGAAAACAGGTTGTCTCAAACAGTGTAAAAAAGCTCCAGCATTAGTAATGATGCCAGATAAAGCTCGTTACAACCAAGTAAAGCCCCAACAGGTAGAGAAAATGGTAGAAAAACATTTAATTGCCGATAGCTAAAATTAGATCTGGCTTAAATCAATTTGTTTGAGAAAATCGATAAATGCCCAAACTGCATGAGACAAGTCAGCATCTTTGGGAGTTGCGACTACCACAATTCGCTGTAGGGGCTTAGGTAACTGGCAGACGGTAACACCTTTGGGAATGTGAAATACAGATAGCTGCGGTAAGATAGCAGCTTCCGATCCTGTTGCTACTAGGTTAACAATAGTGTCGCTTTCGCGGACTTGTTCGGTGGGCTGAAATTGATAACCCTCTACTTCAAAGTAATGTTCGATCTGTTTATAACAACTGTTTTGGCTGGGATAGGAAATAATTGGTAGATCGAGCAATTGTGTCCAGCTAATTTTAGGGCAATCCATCTGGGCAACTAAATTTAGGTGAGGTGGCAAAAGAACAACATAATTATCCCGCAGCACTTCAATAGTTTCTAGATCTTTAGAAGTCGGCAAGATCGTAAAGCCAAGATCGGCTTTGCCTTCATAAACCATTTGCTCTACTTGAGGACAATCTTTTTCTTCAACAATTTTGATATCGATCTGGGGATGCTTAATTTTAAAACAGGCTCTAATTTTTGGTAATAGTTGCGCAGATGCACCACGAAAAGCCGAGATTCTAACTGTTCCCCCTGATAAACTTTTATAGCGGTTGGCTTCTTGCTTAATATCCTCAATCGACTGTAAAACGCGATCGCAATGCACTAAGACACCTTCTCCTGCTGGGGTAAGATTTACGCCTTTTTTGCCCCGAAACAGTAGTTGAATTCCTAAGTCGTTTTCTAAGGTAGCGATTGCATGACTAACAGTTGGCTGTGTCAGATCTAACTCTACTGCTGCCTGACTAAAATTACCACATCTGGCTACTGCTACAAACGACCTTAATTGGGAAAGTTTCATTGGGGAAGATTTTCACAAGTTGTTCTTAATATAGCCAATTTCTCACTCGATAATCTGTTAAAAAACCTTTATAACAAGTGAACTATAGATTAGGACATTAGCTAACAGCTAATAGCTAATAGCTAAAAAGCGAAGCAGCGCGGTGGACAGGTTCAAGAACTAGTTAACTAGTTAATCATACAACTTAGTCTAAAACTGCTTTAGCTTATTTTTAAAGCTTGCTAGCCTGACGCAAAGATTTAATAGTGGCGATCGCCGTTTTTCCCGCCGTTTCAATTTCTTCAGGGGTATTAAACCTACCAATGCCGAAGCGTAAAGAGGCATGGGCTAGTTTTTCATCCCGACCCAAAGCGGTTAAGACATGAGAAGGTGCAGTAGATTCAGAAGAACAAGCCGAACCAGAAGATAAGGCTACCACTGATTGCAGTCCTAATAATAAAGCCGAGCCGTTGACCCCTTTAATGCTAATATTGAGATTATTGTGCAGACTTTTTTCAAAATTACCGTTAAGCTGGATACCTTCAAGTGGTTCAAACATCGACCAGAGTTGTTTTTTTAGCTGCAACAACCGCACTGACTCTAGTTCCATTTCTAATACGCCGATTTCCAATGCCTTGGCAAAGCCAACTATCTGCGGGGTAGATAGAGTACCCGATCGCCTGCCTTTTTCCTGTCCTCCTCCCTGGATTTGCGAAGCTAATTTGACTTTGGGATCGCGACGACGCACATATAAAGCACCAATGCCTTTTGGACCATAAATCTTATGAGCAGTAAGCGACATCAAATCGATATTCATTGCTGTTACGTCTAACGGTATTTTAGCGATCGCCTGTGCAGCGTCGGTATGAAATAACACCCCACGATGATGACAAATTTCACCAATTTTGGCTAATGGTTGCAATACACCAATTTCATTGTTAGCTGCCATGACTGAAACCAGAATGGTATCCTCACGTATAGCTGCTAGTAATTTTTCGAGATCTAATAAACCATCAGACTGTACTGGAAGATAAGTAATTTCAAATCCCAATGTTGCTAAATATGCACAGGGATCTAACACCGCCCGATGTTCGGTAGCGACGGTAATAATGTGTTTTCCCTGATTAAAATAAGCTTCGGCAACACCTTTGATTGCCAGATTATTAGCCTCTGTTGCACCACTAGTAAAAACAATTTCTTCAGGAGTGGCGTTGATTATATTGGCGATAACTTCCCGAGCATTTTTAACTGCTGCGCTAGCTTCCCAACCATAAACGTGTGTATTCGTCGCAGGATTGCCAAAACGTTCGGTAAAGTAAGGCAGCATCGCTTCTAGAACTTTTGGATCTACTGGAGTAGTAGCATGAGCATCAAGATAGATAAGATTGCGCATCCAAAGATCGATAAATATCCGTCATCTTAAACATTAACACTTACCAACCATCTAGTTCTAGATCTTGTTCGTGCCAAATTTCAATATCTAATTCTGAAAGGTAAATCAAAGCATTATTAATTTGTTGAAAAGTGCCTAAGAGTTTAATGTCAAACCAGCCATCTCCCTGACCATCTTTACCTAAAATTGCTGCCAACAAAACAACTTTGAGCTGATATTCAGAGATTAGTTGGGAAATAATTGGTTCTTGATGATAATTCTGAGGCACTCTAAGCTTAAGCTCAATTTCTGTCGGTCGATTGTCTAATTGCCTTTTTTCGCATAACAAATCAAGATTATTCATGGATCATCTCCTGAGTTATTTCTTAAAGAAGCCGATTATCTTTTAGTTTTTAAACTAGAATTCAATCCTAAATCATCTATAAAAAAAATGCAATTCATTTAGTTTTCAGAAGCATAAATAATGTTTAAGCAACGCGGCTTAAACCTTTATGCTAAAAGAGACTAAAAGTTTACAATAAATAAAACTCTTGAATTAACTAGGCACGATGAGAGAATGCGCAATCGCACTAGGCAGTAATCAGGGCGACTCTTTAAGTATTTTAGAGAGTTCTCTTGATGCACTCAATCAAATTCCTGGGATTAATCTCCAGCAAAAGTCTAGCTGGTATCAAACCAAAGCTGTCGGTACACCACAACCTCAAGCCGATTATCTTAACGGCTGTGCTTTATTATCGGTAGAACAAGCACCAGAAGAACTACTAACTATTCTTCAGGGTATTGAAATTCAGTTTGGCAGAGTGGGCAAAGGTACATTGGAAGCTAGAACTTTAGATCTGGATTTGCTGCTGTATGGCAACGTAGTTTTAAACACCCCTAATTTGACTATTCCTCATCCTCGAATGAGCGATCGAGCTTTTGTTCTAGTACCCTTGGCCGAAATTGCTTCTGACTGGATTGAACCAAAATCGGGAAATCAAATTGCTCAGTTACTTAGAGGTGTCGATACCGCTGGAGTGCAACCATACGTTACAGTTTAACCTGTTGTAAAAGAATTCTCCTTCAAAACTCGAAAAGTTTAGTGGGAGATTAATCGCGACGCGTTTGCGAAGCAAGTCCGAAGGACTTCAGCTAGTCCTAAAGGATAAGCTTCGCCCTAAAGGATATGCGGAGCGGTATGCTTTAGCACTAGCTTCGCGTCGCAAATCATGCACGGGAACTAAATACTAAGTAGGATTATTTATCTAGAGCAAATTTATCATTATATGGTATAGTGATAGACATGATTAGACAAGCACAGAAAGTACGAATTTATCCAACTGACGAACAAAAACATCAACTAGCAGGTGCTATGGGCTGTTGTCGCTGGTGGTGGAATCATGCTTTGAACAAAAGTATTGAAACTTACAAACAGACAGGTAAAGGCTTATCTCGCGCAGGATTAAATGCTTTGTTGCCTAATCTAAAAGAAGAAAATGAATGGTTGAGGACAGAAGTTTATTCTCAATCGCTGCAACAGACATCACTCAATTTGTCTCGCGCTTTTATAAACTTCTTTGAAAAAAGAGCTAGATTTCCTAGGTTCAAATCTAAACATGGTAAACAGTCAGTTGGTTTTCCTCAGTCAGTAAAGATTGCAGGAGACTGGATTAAACTACCTAAAATTGGATTAATCAAAGCAGTATTTGATCGTCGCTATGTTGGCACAATCAAAACCGTTACTGTTACCAAGGATAGTTCAGATAGATATTTTGCCAGTCTTATTTATGAATTAGAAGCTTGCTTTGTATCTGGCAATGGTGACAAAATAATTGGCTTAGATTTAGGAATCCTTGATTTTTGCATAGCTCATGATGGTACTAAGACTAGTAAATATGCTAATCCTAGACACTTCCTCAAGCATGAGAAAAATCTAGCTCGTAAACAACAAAAATTATCTAGAAAACAAAAAGCGATGAAGTGTGGTCTTGGGACGGCGGCTTTTGAGTGGGAAGCTTCCCACTCAAAACGCGCCTTGGCTTTCCCCCATGAACAACTTCATCAAGAAGGAAGTAAAACCAGACAAAAAGCTAAGAAATTAGTGGCTAAGGTTCATGCACGTATAAGCAATTCCCGTCAGGATTTTTTACATAAACTAAGTAGAAAACTGACCCAGATAAGCAAAGTTATTGTGGTAGAAAACCTCAATATTAAGGGATTAGTGCGTAACCATAAATTAGCTCAAAGTATATCTGATGTTGGTTGGGGGATGTTCGTAAATTTTCTAAGTTATAAACTAGAGCGTGAAGATAAACGTCTAGTTGAAATCGATAGATTTTTCCCTAGCTCTCATATCTGCCCCGATTGTCTAACTCAAACTCCAAAGATGGATTTGAGTATTAGGGAATGGACTTGCTTGAACACTTCATGTGGGAAAACTCATGATCGTGATGAAGCAGCAAGCCGAAATATTAGAGCAGAAGGCATCAGGATAATAAAGACGGATGGAATAGCCGTCTCTGCTAGTCGAGGGACTGTAAGACCGAACCGAGGACGAAAGACCAAGGTAAGGCAAGACCCAGCGAAGCTAGAAACTTATTCTAAATCGAAGATTTAGTGTAAGTAGTTCATAAGTCTATCTTTGGTACAACTAACTATGTCAGGCTTTTAGTCAAAATAGATTAAATTCGCCATATTTTGAGTTAAATTATCATGTCTGACAAGAAAAATGCCACTGGTAAAAGCGGTACTGCCAAGCCGAATACCAACGCTAATGCTCAAATGGATCTAGCCTCTAATCCAGCAGTCGATCCAGAGACAATCTTAGAAGAAACACCCGCAGCAGATCGAGCAGAATTAGCTCCAAAAAACGAAGCTGCTACTAAAAGAGAAGAAGCATAAAAAGTTTCAGAGGACATCAGCCGATGTCCTCTGAAACAATTAGCGTTTAAGTGTCATATACAAAGAAGTTTTATTTTATTCCGTTCAATTTTAACCTCAGCAATTTATTCGATAGTGCGATCGCCATATATTGTCAAAATTTAAACAAAAACAAAATTATCTGCATTCAAGCTAGCAGCATCGACACCTTGTAAAATTGCCAAGTCGCTGTCATCAGTAGCAATCAAAGCATCCCCATTACTATCGGTAATACTCAATTCCTCGAAGCCGATACCCAAACCAGCAATGCCAATAAGATCAACACCAGACTCAAAATCGGTAATAGTGTTAGTTGATTCGGGAAATTGCGCATCAGCAAGCCAAAATTGGTCTGCGCCTTCGCCTCCAGTAATAGTATTATCACCGCCACTAGTGACAAAGAAACGATCTACACCTTCAGCACCAACGAGGCGATCGCCCGTACCCAAAATTGCCAGATCGTCTCCATCGTCAAGATAGATGCGGTTGCTACCTTCACCAGCAATAGCAGCATCAACTAGATCGTTACCTTCACCAGCAAATACTAAGCGATCGCTACCTTCTAGTTCAATAATGTCGATATCTGTAGTACCGAACAAAGGTTCAAAGCTGGTATTGTCTCCGCTATCACCCTCATTATCGTCAGCTATCTCTTCAGGAGCAACTCCAAACAGAGTTTGATACATAATACGGTACATATCAGTGTTGTCTACCGTATCTTCAATTAAATCGGAGTTTAAACCGTAACCTTTAGAAACAATACTACCTGCAACATCATTGGTGCTGACATAGCCCAAACCGAACTCAAAACTATCTCCATCTGCATCGGGTGCGCCAGTATTAAAAGGTTCAGTATCATTACCTGTTTGCCCATCGAGAGGAACGGGGATACCATCGGCATCATCACCAAAAGCAGCTAATTCTGGCTGTACGTCAATTGTACCAACAGTTTCACTCTCTTCATCAACATCGACTACTTCTAAACCCCCAGCATCGCTGTCAGCAGCAGTTAAAACCAAAGTATTGGGATCGACATTGTTAACAAAATCTTGCGCCACGCCAATTGCCTCATCAGCCCGTAAAGTGGCTTCAATTGCACCAGCACCATTGTTGTTATTAGGAAAGTTATCCGAACCTTCCTCTTCCATAACTACCATAAAGCCGTCTTCGGCATTAGCAAACTTATCAAAACCTAAAGTTACATCGAGCATTTCGGCAACAGTAGGCGGATTTTTATTCCCTGGTTGACCATAAAGAATCAGTTCGCCATTTTCATCAACAAAGCCTTCTTCTTTTAAAGTTGCCTCGTCGGTGTCGTTATAGGTATCTTCGGCTGCAAAAACACCCAGTACTTTGTCAGCGTCAGCGGGTAAGCTATTTAGTTCTTCGCGCGTATAAACAACGGTGTAGCCCATTGCTTCGGCTTCTGCAATTAGGTTGCGTCCGTCTTCACGGATACCTTCTTCTCCAAAGCGTCCTACAGTGCCTACGGGCAAATATTGGATTTCACCACCACCCATAATTACGTCTGCACCAGACTCGACGATTTCGGCGGTAATTTCAGCAACATTATCGCGATTTTCAGCATCGGCAAGAAATGCCCCTGTACCAGGTTCGGCAATAATCCCAGAATTGATTACAGCAGTGGGTTTACCTGCTGCGATCGCTTCATCCATAATACTTATGCCTTCTTTACCAGAAAGAGACTCTACAGGGTTACCTGCTTCATCCAAACCAAAAGAATCAGCTTGTACTTTAACTCCAAAAGCATGGGTAACCGCCCCAGCATTAGAAGTTGCCACAATTTGATCATCCATGTGACCGAGATAAACCCCTGCATCGGTCATTTTGTCCCAGTTCAATCTACCATCTGTACCAACAGAAGCAAATCTAGCAGCACCATAATGAGAAGGACTGGTTCCGTCTGGATGAATAAAAATCACGTTTCCCGTATCTTCTGTAGGTTCTGGGGCAGGTTCAATACCGTCAGGAACGCCTTCAGGGGCTTCTAACTCTACGTCAAAAAGAGTTTCATACATCAGACGGTAAATGCCCGTATTGTCTACAGTCGCAGGAAGTTCTTCCGCATTCAAACCATAGGTTTTAGAAACAATACTACCGGCAAAATCAGGAACTCCTGCCCAACCGACACCAAATTCAAAAGTATCGCCATTATCATCGGGTGCGCCAGTAGTAAAGGGTGCAGTATTATTCCCAGTCGTACCATCATAGGGAACTTCTGTGTCAAAAGGTGGTTGTACTTCGGTAGTGCCTACTGTTTCTCCTTCAACATCGTCAACTTCTAAACCGCCACCATCACTATCAGCAGCGGTAACTAATAAAGTGTCGGGATTGACGTTATCAATATAGTCTTGTGCCACGCCAATAGCTTCATCTGCCCGTAAAACTGCATCAACTGTCCCCGCCGCATTATTATTATTACCAAAGTTGTCTGTGCCTTCTTCCTCCAAGACGACAAACATTCCATTTTCATTCTTGTTGAAAACTTCTAAATCTAAAGTTGCTTCCAGCATTTGAGCAACGGTAGGCGGATTTTCATTTCCTGGTTGACCGTAGGAAATTAAATTACCTTCTTCATCGACCAAGCCTTCTTCTTTTAATGCTCCTTCGGTAACGTCATTATAAGTGTCTTCGGCGGCAAAAATGCCTAAGACTTTTTCCGTATCGGCCGGCAGACTTTGTAGTTCTTCTAGGCTGAAAACTATCGTATAGCCCATTTGTTCGGCTTCTTCGATCAGGTTACGTCCGTCTTCACGGATACCTTCTTCCCCAAAACGTCCCACTGTTCCTTTAGGTAAATAGTGAATTTCTCCACCACCCAAGATAGCGTTAGTACCCGACTTGACTATTTCGGCGGTAATCGCAGCAACGTCATCACGACTTTCCGCATCGGCTAAAAACACTCCCGTACCAGGTTCGGCAATAAAACCTGAATTAATTACGGCTGTAGCTTTTCCATCGGCGATCGCCTCTTCCATAATGGTCGTGCCTGATTGACCAGAAAGGGCAGTATAGGGATTGCCCGACTCATCTAAGCCATAGCTACCAGCATATGGCTTGATCCCGTAAGCGTGAGCTACTGCACCAGCATTAGAAGTAGCTACAATTTGGTCGTCTAGATGTCCCAGATAAACTCCCGCATTGGTCATCTCGTCCCAGTTAAGTCTGCCATCTGGTCCAACCGAAGCAAAACGCCCCGCCCCGTAGTGTGAAGGACTTGCACCGTCTGGATGAATAAATATTACGCTATTTTCGTTGCTCATAATCTATTGATTTCTTGGGTGATTGTTTAGCAGTAACGAATACTTCATGTATGTGGAAATGAAGCAGAAACTTATATCGTCAAATCCCCAATTGCCTTAAAAGCTTCAAGAAGGTGGGTTATTGAGAATAAATATTTTTCTTAATAAAATCTTCCTATTCTCGGATTAAGAAAAAGTGATTTTTGGTTTAAGTATTATCTAGCTTGTGATTAAGAATTATTGGAATTTACCGAAGCGCAAAGCAATGCTAATGTAGTTTTAAACGGTTGCGGCTATTTAGTATGTGTTAATGCGTCAAGAGAACTACAAAGATTAAATATTTCACAGCAATTAATCCAACTAACCTTAGCTCTTAGTTTATATAAATTATTTTTGATTAATTAATGGACAAACCACTAGGAGCAATATCAGGCTTGGGTTTTATATCTTAAACAAACAGCGTCAATTAAAGAATTCTTAAAATAGATCGAGATTACCGCCAAGAAGCCTAATTTGGTGCGATAAAGTCATAGTAGTAAAGATACTGATTAGCACAGATTTATGTCTTCCGAAAAACATCATCAAACAGATAGAAATATCATTACCGATTGCAGCAACATAGACAAATCTAAGCTTTCGCCGATGTATCAACATTATGTTGAGGTGAAAGAACAGTATCCTAATGCGCTACTGCTATATCGAGTAGGAGATTTTTTTGAATGTTTTTTTCAGGATGCTGTGACTATTGCTAGAGAATTAGAATTAGTTCAAACCAGCAAGGAAGGGGGAAAAGAGCTTGGACGAGTTGCAATGACTGGAGTACCCCATCATGCTTTAGAACGTTACAGTACGATGCTGGTGGAAAAAGGGTATGCCGTGGCAATTTGCGATCAGGTAGAGGATGCTGCCACTGCTGCTGCGGAAAAACGGAATTTAGTCAAAAGGGAAATTCAAAAATTACTTACCCCTGGTACTTTGACTGATGATGGGATGTTGCAAGCACGCCAGAATAATTTTCTGGCTGCAATTGTAGTTGCAGGAGAACATTGGGGTTTAGCTTACGCAGACATATCTACAGGCGAGTTTTTTACGGCTCAATCGAATGAACTAAGTTCTTTAACTGTAGAACTACTGCGTTTACAACCATCAGAAGTTCTAATCCCTGCTAATGCGCCAGATATTAATGGTTTGCTGCGTCCAGGAGAGAAATCTGAGTATTTGGCTGATTATTTGCCTGATAGCTTTTGTTATTCTTTGCGATCGCAACAGCCGTTTACTTTAGTTGAAGCCAGTCAAAGACTTAAAGATACGTTTGGCGTAAGTTCTTTAGAGGGCATGGGGTGCGCTGATATTCCTTTGGGAGTTAGGGCTGCGGGTGGTTTATTAGAATATGTTGAGGATACGCAAAAAGCCTATCAAGTTCCTTTGCAACCATTACGCACCTATAGCCTGGCAGACTATTTGATTCTCGATCATCAGACTCGTCGCAACTTAGAAATTACCCAAACTATCCGAGACGGTACGTTTCATGGCTCTTTACTCTGGGCATTAGATCGCACTAGTACGGCAATGGGTGGTAGAGCATTACGACGTTGGATATTGCAACCATTAATCGATATCAAAGGTATTGGTGCAAGACAAGATACGATTAAAGAACTGGTAGAAAATACTTCCATGCGCCAGGATTTACGCTCGATGCTGCGTAAAATATATGATATTGAAAGATTATCGGGTAGAGTAGCTTCTGGTACGGCGAATGCGCGAGATTTATTAGCTTTAGCTGAATCTTTGATTAAGTTAGCCGATCTATCAGCGATCACTTCTTTTGGTTCTGCTCCTTATCTTAAAGCCTTACATAAAATTCCTCCAGAGTTAGAACAGTTAGGTGTTTATGTAGCAGAAAGACTCGTAGACTCTCCACCCATACTTTTAAAAGACGGCGGAATTATTAAAGATGGTATAGATTCACGACTAGATGAAATTCGCCAAAGACTAGAAGATGATAAGCAATGGCTTACGAACCTAGAGGTAACCGAAAGAGAAAGAGTCGGCGTAGCTAATATCAAGGTGGGCTATAACAAAACTTTTGGCTATTACATCAGTATGCCTCGTTCCAAAGCCAGTCAAGCTCCTGATAATTATCAGCGTAAGCAAACTTTAACCAACGAAGAAAGATACATCACTTCAGAATTAAAAGAGCGCGAAACTAGAATTCTCACGGCAAAAGATGACTTAAACAATCTTGAATACGATATTTTTACCGAATTAAGAGCTACGGTAGCTGAAAAAGCTCAGCAAATCCGCAGTATCTCTAAAGCCGTTGCGGCGATCGATGTTTTAGCGGGGTTAGCCGAAGTCGCTGTTTACCAAAATTATTGCTGTCCTGAAATGGTTAAAGGACGTGAAATAAATATTTTTGAAGGTAGACATCCTGTGGTCGAGCAATCTTTAGGGGAAGGCTTTTTTGTACCCAATTCAGCGAAAATGGGCGAAAAATATCCAGATTTAGTTATCCTAACTGGACCTAATGCTAGCGGGAAAAGCTGTTATCTGCGACAAATTGGCTTAATTCAACTAATTGCCCAGATTGGTAGTTTTGTCCCTGCTACAGAGGCTAAATTAGCGATATGCGATCGCATTTTTACTCGCGTTGGTGCAGTAGATGACTTAGCCACAGGACAATCTACTTTTATGGTAGAAATGAATGAAACTGCTAATATTCTCAATCACGCTACCCCTAAATCTTTAATTCTTTTAGACGAAATCGGACGAGGTACAGCAACTTTTGACGGATTATCAATTGCTTGGGCGGTTGCAGAATACTTAGCCACGGATATCCAAGGACGAACTATTTTTGCCACCCACTATCACGAATTAAACGAACTGGCTTCAATTTTGACTAACGTTGCTAATTACCAGGTAACAGTCAAGGAAATGTCCGATAAAATTATTTTTCTCCATCAGGTAACTCCAGGTGGTGCAGATAAATCCTACGGTATTGAAGCAGGCAGACTAGCAGGTTTACCCTCTTCAGTAATCGATCGCGCAAGACAGGTAATGGGACAAATAGAAAAACATAGTAAGATTGCCCTAGGTTTACGTAAAGGTATCGAACAGGTGAAGCCCAAGAAAGATGCTGACGCTAATACTATGGAACAGCTAGATATTTTTGAATAATTAACATGAACTATTTTCGTCCGGCGATCGCCACAATGCCAGGCTACACTCCTGGGGAACAACCCAAGCCAGGAACACCAATCATTAAACTAAATACTAATGAGAATCCTTATCCCCCTTCACCCAAAGCAATAGAAGTATTACGCAATTTAAATAGTGAATGGTTAAGACGTTATCCCGATCCATACTCCAGAGACTTTTGTAATGCAGCGAGTGAAGCTTTAGACGTGCCTGTTGATTGGATTATTGTCACTAATGGTAGTGACGATCTCTTAAATATCTTAATTCGTGCCTGTGCCGAAGGGAAACGTAAGGTAGTCTATCCCATGCCGTCTTATGTACTCTATAAAACTTTGGCATCAATCCAAGCTGCCGAAGTAGTGGAAGTTACCTATCCTCAAGATTATCGCTTACCTATTGATGAATTAGTTGCTGCTGATGGTGCAGTTACTTTGATTGCAACTCCTAATAGTCCTTCTGGTCATCTTGTACCTTTAAACGATCTGCGTCAACTAGCTAGTAGAGTATCGGGTATATTAGCAATCGACGAGGCTTATGTGGATTTTGCCGACTACTCCGCATTATCTTTAGTCCAAGAATTTGATAACGTAATTATCTTACGCACACTTTCTAAAGGTTATTCCTTGGCTGGCTTACGCTTGGGTTTTGGTATTGCTAACCCTAAGCTAATCTCAGGTTTGTTTAAAGTCAAAGATAGCTATAGCGTCGATGCTGTTGCCATTTTAGTTGGTGCAGCAGCCATGAAAGACCAGGAATATAAAAATGCTTGCGCTGAAAAAGTAAAGCGATCGCGCGATAAACTAGCAATAGACTTAAGACAAATTGGCTTCAAGGTAAGAGATTCTCAAGGTAATTTTCTATTAGTTACCCCACCCGATCATAAAGCAGCAGCTATCTATCAATCTTTAAAAGAACAAAATATTTTAATTCGTTATTTTAACTCGTCAGGATTAGACGACAAAATACGGATCACCATTGGCACTGAGTCACAAAATCAAAAATTACTTCAAGCAATTAATTCAGCTTGTAACTTTTGACTTCTGACTTCTGACTTCATATCTACTCCCCTTGTGGATAACGTTCCCACAAATCTGTTCCTTGTCTAAGACTTTGATGATCGCCATTACCTAAAATCAAATGATCTAGCAGCGGAATATCCAGATATTGCGAACCCTGCAACAACTTTTCAGTTAAATAAATATCTTCGGGAGAAGGCTCTAAATTACCAGATGGATGATTATGAGCAATAATTAGTTTAGTTGCTCCCTGGCGCACAATTTCTCGAAAGATTTCCCGGGGATGAATTAAGGTTTCGGTGGCCGTACCAATAGTTAAAACTTGAGTAGCTAATAAATAGTTTTTGACATCAAGCATTAAAATTGCAAAACGCTCTTGATTCTGCCACATTAGGTCATGGCTTAAAACCGCTGCTGCTGATGCAGGACTATCTACGGTTACTCGTTCATTCGGTCTAAATTTAAAGGTACGTTTGCCCAACTCTACTGCGGCAATAATGGTAGCTGCCTTGGCAGGACCAATACCAGGAATTCGCATCAATTCACGAGGATTAACATCTCGTAAGACATCTAAAGGAGCGCGTCTATATTTGCCTAACTCCTGCAATATATGCTGCGCCAAGCCAATTGCTGATAAATTTCCCCTCGTTTGTCCTGTGCTAATTAAAATAGCCAGAAGCTCTGCCTCGGAAAGATTCTTTGCTCCTACCGCCATCAATCTCTCACGGGGACGCTCACTAACTGGTAAGTCAGCAATTCTCAGGCTATAAGTCATAACAGCTTAAACAAAATAAGATCTTTGTAAGACAAATATAACTTATGTAATACTGCGATCGCCTCAGCAATACTTAATCTTTAATTAATTCCACCGCATCTTTACCATCTAGATGGTTAAAATAAACTTTGACCTGTTCTTCTGAAGCTGTTGGCAATTTCTTGCCGATAAAGTCAGGATGAATTGGCAATTCGCGATGTCCTCTGTCTACCAACACGGCTAATCTAATTGCCTGTGGTCTACCGTATTCAATAACGGCATTGAGTGCAGCACGAATAGTACGACCTTTATAAATTACATCGTCTACTAGCACCACGGTTTTTCCTGTCAAATCTACAGGAATTTCAGCTTTAGCAGGAATGCGGGTACGAATTTTATCTAGATCATCCCGATAAAACGTCACGTCGATCGCGCCTACTGCAACCGAAGTGTTTTCTAAAATCTCAATTTGTGTAGCTAATAAATGAGCTAGAGGTACACCCTTGGTATGAATACCCAGTAAGATAGTTTCCGACAAATCTCCTGATTTTTCGATAATTTGGGAAGCCATGCGATTAATAGTACGGCGAATTTCTTCAGCAGACAGTATGGTAATTACTTGGGCTGGCATTGATTAGGGTGAGCAAATACTTGTCTATTCTGGTATTTATTAATTATATATATAGCTCAATTCAATACACTTTTGGCATAAATCAAAAAGCTCGACCAAAAATGAAGTTGAGAATGAGCTAGAGACAAGGTATGGCTTTACCCGTAAAGTTAAAAGTTAAAATGATGACCAATCACAATAAGCAAGTAGTAATTAATTCTCCTTTAGATATGCACCTCCATTTTCGAGAGGGAGCAATGGCGCAGACGGTAATCCCTCTGAGTTCATATTCCTTTGCGGGAGGGGTCGTGATGCCAAATTTAGTGCCTGTGGTAGATAATTTGGAGCGTTTAAAAGGATATGTTCAAGAAATTAAATCGAACGTTGGCAAAGATGTTTTTGAACCATATATGACGGCTTTTTTTAAGCAGTATAGTTATCAAGATCTTGAGCAGTTTAAACCCCATATTTTGGGAGTCAAACTTTATCCTGCGGGAGTAACTACCAATAGCGAGGATGGAGTAGCAGCACTAGGTAAAGCCGAAACTACAATCAAACATTTACAAGAGTTGGAGATTCCTTTAATGATACATGGAGAAACTCACGGCTTTGTGATGGAGCGAGAAAAATTATTTTTGCCGATCTTTGAGCATTTAGCGCAAAAGTTTCCTCGATTAAAAATTATCATGGAGCATATCACCACGGCAGATGCAGTCTCTTTGCTAGATAACTACGAGAATCTTTACGCCACTGTAACTTTGCACCATCTGATTATAACTTTAGATGACCTGGCGGGGGGATTGCTTAGACCACACTTATTTTGTAAACCGATCGCTAAACGTCCTGAAGACAGAGAAGCTTTGCTTAATGCAGCCATTAATGCTCATCCTAAATTGATGTTTGGCAGCGATTCTGCACCCCATCCTCTTGATAAAAAAGAGGCTTGTGGCTGTGCTGCGGGTATTTTTACTGCTCCTATTGCTCTCCAGGCTTTAGTCGAGTTGTTCGATAAGCATCAGGCGATCGCCAATTTACAGGCTTTTGTTTCTGATAATGCTCAACGAATCTATCAAATCAGACCACCCCAGAAAGCTATAACCCTAGAGCCTATACCCTATCAAGTACCTGCTATGTATGGCGAAGTCGTGCCGATGTTTGCCAATCAAGAGCTTCCTTGGTCGATTACTCAAGTTAATTGAGTTTAATTTAGATGCGATCGCTTTTTTAACTATGGATACTATAGATATAGTAATCCCAGCATTTGCTATTCGATCGGTTGCTCCTACTCCATATCTGCAATATTTGAATAATTTTGATGTGTATATTGCATTGTTGGTTAACAATTCTCAATTTTAGGTGATTTTTGTTACAAATGATTAGAAATTCCAGTGCCATCCTAGAATAAACTTACAACAATCATACAGATGAAAAACTGGGCATCATTAATACTTCCAGCAGTTTTAGGACTTGTAGCTGGGATTGGTCACGGAATTACTTCTCATCATCAAGATCTTCCCTTTTCTTTGTCCGAACAAGTTGTGGAATCGGTTCAAGTTAATTCTTCTTTTAACTAAATAAGTTTTGTGAAAAGTAGCCGTTGTTACAATTATTTTTGAAATAATGTAAGAATAAATTTCAGAGTAATTGAGGTTATTGCAATATGCGGTTACAAACATCTAACGAAAATGTATCTAATTTAGATAAAGCAATCGGGGTTTCTCTAGCTGCTTTTTCCATGTTTGTGGTTGGTTATACTGCTACTCGCGCTTATCTCAGTCAGCCTCAAAGCCAAAATGTTGCGCCTACTAATTCAAATTTGGTCATACCTCATCAAGCCCAAATGTGGAGCGCTTTTGGGGAGCGATAAACATCTTAGTTTATGGAAAAATTATTATCAATATTACCTCTTAAAAAGAAAGGCGATCGCTTTTGTAAGTTGCGATCGCCTTGGGAAAATAATTTTAAATTGATATTTATTGGTTATTTTTTATAATTAAATTGAGCTAAATATTTTTATTTTAAATAGGTAAATAATTGTTTAACAATATTAAAAATAAAAGTCTTAAAGTTCGTAACAAAACAAACCCATCCAAGGAAGCTCAAAACACCACTCACCAGAATTAATATTAGATTCGCTGTTCTTTGTGCTGCTCAAAGTTTCTTTATTATTTGCTTGAGCAGGGATGGCATTAAGAGTAAAAATACTAACCGCTAATAAGACAGAAGATAATTGTTTTTTCATGATTTAAAATTGCTTGTGATTTAAAATTTTATTGAAGTTTGTTTTACTTATAAAGCCAGTATAGAGATGGTCTCAAAGAGAATCAGTGATTATAATCACCCAAAAAAGACCGATAATATCACGCGACAACATTAATGATTAAAGGCGCAATTAATTATTAATTATCTGGTTCAGAACACAAACAAAAACAAGCATTATTAAACTGAGGCTACGGCTTGGCTAAATTAGCTGCAAATTACGTTAGCATATGACTATGCTCATGACTATGGCTATATAATTATGAATATTTCCAAAAGCAAGCTTAAAAGCAAACTACTAGAAATTTTGAGACTAGTTGAGTCAGACAACCAGGAAATTATTGTCACAGATCGAGGTAGACCTGTCGCCAAAATTTCCAAGTTTAGCGAAGTACCACCCACGGAAGAATTATTTAAAGATATGAGAGGTAGGGTTAAGTATTTTGAGGATTTAACTACAACAACGAAAGAATGGGGGAAAATTTGACTGTTGTGCTTGATACCTGCGCTTTACTATGGTGGAGTCTCGACCCAGATGAGTTATCTTCAGCAGCCTTGAAAGCTTTGTCCAAAATGGAGCAGTCAAAAGACGGTATAACTTCCACAATGGCTATTTGGGAGATTGCAATTAAGGTAAAAAATCAAAAGCTAGATTTAGGTATTCCCTTGAGTAAATATATCAATCGGGTTCAACAGTCAGATGTAGTAAAAATTGTTGCAGTTGAAACAGATCTTTTAGTTGAAAGCGTGAATTTAAAATGGTCGCATCGAGATCCAGTAGATAGAATAATGGTCGCTTTAGCTAGCTTTCATGATGCCTCAATCATTACTAGAGATAAAAAGATTAAAGACTTTTATTCAAATGTTATTTGGTGAATTAAGTATAATCGAATTAACATTTATCGCCTTGATTTAGTTGCTCCGACCTCTGATTCAATAGAAATTAAAGCATCAGATTTGAGAAATTGAGCGAACATGAATAATCAACAGGCAACTACTGAGTTAAAACAACGGCTTCACGATCATTTAACTCAAATTGCGCGAGAGCGAGATCCTTATCTTGCGTCTGGGGGACATTTTTTGGTGCGGGAATATATCCGCGAGTCTCTATCGCAATGGGGACAGGTAGAAAACCATGAGTTTGAATTTAACGGTAAAACTCATCAAAACTTAATTCTTAATCTTGATTCTGACTCCAGATCGGATTTACCGCCGATCCTAGTTGGCGCACATTATGATGCCGTACCGGGAACTCCTGGGGCAGACGACAATGCTTCGGGGGTAGCTGTTTTGCTGGAATTAGCAGCAGTTTTTGCTAGTACTCCTCTAAAATATCCTGTCCGCTTGGTTGCTTTCGATCTTGAAGAATATGGCCTGCTGGGGAGTACTGCCTATGCTCAACAACTCCAACAAGATAAACAGAAATTAAGGTTAATGCTGTCTTTGGAGATGCTGGGCTATTGTGATGATGCCAAAGGTTCTCAAACTTATCCTCAGATTATTAAGCCATTCTATAGCGCGAACGCTAACTTTATTGCTTTAGTCGGTAACTTAGCCTCAATTCCTGATTTAATTCATCTTAGTCGGCAGATGAAACGAAACGGCACGCCGATTCAAGTCTTGCCCGATCCTAGCGGTGGCAAGTTAATTTCAATTACAGGGTTTAGCGATCATTTTCCTTTTTGGCAAAAAAAATACCGCGCAATTATGGTAACTGACACGGCAATGCTGCGAAATCCTCATTATCATAAGGCTAGCGATACGATTAAAACTCTAGACTTAGACTTCTTGACCAACACTTGCCAAAGTTTGTTTGCAGCCTTAAGACTATTAAAATAGTCGCCATAGTCGGCATTGCATCTTTAGAGAACAATGTAGTACCTAACAACTAACTACTGAAACCGAATACGCTCATAAATATTGAGATATTGCGACCCCGCACTCTTCCAAGAATAGTCATATTCCATGCCTTGCTGGATTAATTGCTCATATTCTTTGGGATATTCATAATATAGCCCGATCGCTCTTTCCATGACCGATTCTAAGGCATGATGATCCATTTGATAGAAAACATAGCCATTACGCTTTTCTGGGGCGTGATGTTGATCGTAGTCGCGGTCAAAGACAGTACTGAGTAAACCGCCTACTCCTCTAACTATTGGTATAGTGCCGTATTTTAGACTAATTAACTGAGTTAAGCCACAAGGTTCAAAGTTACTGGGGACAACCATCATGTCTGCCCCTGTATAGATAAGGTGGGCTAATTCTTCATTAAAGCCAATTTCTAGATGTACGTCGGGATTATCGTTAAGAAAATATTTTTCGTGCAGGAATTTGTTATTAACCTCAGGAGAAGTTCCCGAACCCAACAACACAAACTGGGCATTGCGCTCAAGAGCATAATAAATAGCATGATGTACCAGATGTACGCCCTTTTGATCATCTAAACGACCGATGTAGGCAATTATCGGTTTGTCGCAATTGTGCAGCAGCAGTCTTTCACGCAGAGCCTGTTTATTCTTGGCTTTGCCTTCAGGCTTGTCTAAGCTGTACTGGAAAGGAATAAGTTCATCTAGCTTTGGATTCCATAGCTTGTAATCTACACCGTTGAGAATACCGCTAAATTTATCCTGATGAATTGCTAGGGTATGACCCAAACCATAACCTACATCGGTAAAACGAGCTTCCCAGGCATGGTGGGGAGAAACAGTATTGATATAGTTGGAATAAACAATTCCGCCTTTCATGAGGTTAAGGGCAAAAGGGTTAAAGTTATCCTGTAAACGAGAATAATCAAAGTAATATTCTGGTCGGTTTAAACCTGTCGCCTTTAAAATTTCGTTGCCGCAATTGCCTTGATGTCTGAAGTTGTGAATAGTGTAGCAAACTCTTTGACGTTCCATTCCGTAGTACCGGTACATCTCGTACAGCATTACGGGGATTAAGCCCGTTTGCCAATCATGGCAATGAATAATATCAGGACGTTTGTTGCTCTTAAGCAAGAATTCCATGGCGGCTTTACTAAAGAAAGCAAACCGCATCGGATCGTCGCTACCACCATAAACGTAACCTCGATTAAAAAATGCGTCTTGGCTTTTTGGTTGGATAAAAAAACAAAGCCTACCATGTACCCAACCACAAAAAACATCACATTTGATTTCCCCACCATACCAAGGCACACCAAGATCGAGATAGGCATCGTGCAAGCCCCAAATATGGTCATATCTCATGCAGTCATACATGGGCAGAATTAGCTCGACACAGTGTTCGCGATTTTCTAATTCTCTGCTCAATCCGTAGACAACATCCCCTAAACCGCCAGCTTTAATTACAGGAGCGCATTCAGAGGCAATCTGCACGATGTACATAGACTAAAACCCTCTCTTAATAAAACTTTATATTTATCTATATTTATTAAAGATTTTAGACCACAAATTCGATTTACGCGGATTAAATAAGTGAAAAAGATAAAAATGTTATTTAAATTTACGGTTAACAGATCTAGAAAATTCTCACGCTCTATATCTTAAGGTTTATGGAATCGGGTCTAAAAAGCAAATTTAAGTAAATTCCTCAGCTTAATTCATGTAAAACATCAGCGTGTTTTAAAGCTAAAAGCTAAAAGCTTAAAGTGAAAAATAGATCGTTGCCCCGCGATCGCATTCACCCTCAGCCCAAACTTTACCACCATGACGATAGATGATGCGCTGTACGGTAGCTAGTCCGATGCCTGTACCTGGAAACTCGGATTGGCTGTGAAGTCGTTGAAAAGCAGTAAATAATTTATCAGCATATTCGATGTCAAATCCTGCGCCATTATCCCGCAAAAAATAGGTTAATTGGCGTTTATTTTTGGTCAAAAGACCAAACTCAATTTTTGCCTGCGATCGCTTGGAAGTATATTTCCAGGCATTATTTAGTAAATTACTCAAGACAATCCTTAATAGCTGGGGATCTCCCTTGGTTTGCAGATTGGGAGTGACGGTTACCTCTACTTGGCGTTTGGGGTTATCAACCCGTAATTCTTCAACAATATCTAAGGCGATCGCACTTAAATTAACGTTAACCGAATTCATCTGGCTACGAGTTACCCGCGATAACTGCAATAGAGCATCAATTAAATCACTCATGCGCTTGCTGTTTGCCTGGATTCTTTGTAAATAGTGCCTCCCGCGATCGTCTAAATTGGGCTGATAGTTTTCCCATAGCACTTGGCTAAAACCGTTGATCACCCTCAAAGGTGCTTGCAAATCGTGGGATACAGAATAAGAAAAAGATTCCAATTCTCTATTAGCCGCTTCTAACTGTAGGGTACGCTGAGAAAGAGCCTCCTGAGTAGCAGCTAAGTCAGGGATATCGCTATAGGTGTGGAGTATCGCATAAATTTTCCCTCGACGATCGTACAGAGGCGTAATTACCGTATCAAAATAATGAATTCCATCAGGTAGAGTGACCTCTTCTTGGATGTGCAGCACTTGTTTATAGGTAATTGCCTGTTGAATATGCCAAGCAATTTGTTTGGCATATTCTGCTGAAAAACATTCGGCGATCATCTTACCAGTAGCTTCAGAATTTGATAAACAAAGGCTTTGAGCTAATTTAGAATTTATTAAAGAAATATTTTTAGTCTTAACGTCCACTACGAAAAGGTAGTATGGAAGCAAATTAATTACAGTTTCTAGCTTTTCGAGAGATTGCGCTGTGTTTTGCTGAACAAAGAACTTGTCTGCACTTACTGACTCGATCTGATAATTTTTTTTTCTTCTAGTCTTGGTGCGGTAATATCGGTAACTACACCAGTAAGGCGAATTGGTTGCCCTTCAGCGTTATAGTGCAGTTTGCCTTTAGTACGAATCTGGGAAATTTCTTGGTTAGATTTGACAATGCAATATCTTAAATCCAAATCTTGATTAGCTTGAATCGCTCTAGCTGCTTCTAAATCTACGGATTCTTTTTCGTTAAAGTGAATTGTTTGCAAAAAGCTAGCGTAACTGCCATCGAAGTCGCTTAATCCTAAAATAGTACGACCTCGATGACAAATATCGATTTGATTAGTAGCTAGATTCCAACTCCAGTTGCCAGTCTTGGTTGCTTCTAAGACTAACCTCAGTTTGGCTTCTACCTCGGCTAATTTAGTTTCGTAGTGAACAACATCGGTAATATCTTTGGCAATAGAAATAGTTAATTCTGACTCACACTGGTCAAAACTTAATGCTGCTGAATATAATTCCCAAAAAAGCCGTTCGCCACTCCTAGTGGAAATAGTGACTTCGCTACGAATCGTATCAGCAGGTTTATTATCGGCTTTGGTTTTGGATCTGCTGGGAGCGAGATCGATTGAATCGATTAAGGAATTGACAATCTGTTGCAGCGAGGCGGTGGTTTCTATCGCCGTTTGATGTGCTGGAGCAACATATTTTTTCCATAACTTCTCAGAAGTTTCTGCTCGAAGCCTGACAATTTCGCGCTGTTTAACCTGAGCTTTCTGATTCCACTGGCTGATAGTAGATATTTCTGACGCGTCGTAACCTGTTGCTTCCAACCAATTGCGATTGAGATAAATAATTTGCCCTGAGCGGGTGTGAATCATGACTGGGAAGGGCGCGTTTGCTAAACAAGCAGTAAGAGTTTTATGCTGTAGCTGTGGAATAGAAGTCTCAATCGATCGCCGATGATTATTTTTTATTGGGGAAAATAAACTATTCTCTTGCGCTTTGGCTAAGGGAGGAATAGTTTCTGATTGAATTACCGATTTTACCTTGGCTGTAAAAAACTGGGCAAGTTGAATCTCTTCCAATAATAGTGGTCCAAGATGCAGTTGAGAGCGGCGATCCTGTTGATGGGAAATATCTGGATTGCTTAGCAGCCAATGATGACATAGCTTTATATAGCCTAATAAGACGACTAAATAATGATAATAAATCCCTAATAACTTTTTTAATTCGGCAGATAAACTAGTCGTTCGTTTTGGCTTCAAAAAAATTAGGCTAGAGCATCGCAATAAACTTGCTTCAAGTTGAAGATTATTTTGCCAGTCTTTTCCCGGATGCCATTGAAGATCCAGTATTTGAAGATCTGCTGCCACCTGTACTTCCGTCTGTGAATACTCAATCTTCTCAAGCTCTAATATTTCTGCTGCGGATATTCCTAGCGATCGCAGAGTGCAGCTATGACAGATGGTAAAATAGCTAATTCCAAAATAGCGTGAGAGGACTACAAAGAGTTTTTCTTTAAATCGAGCGGGCAAAGGATTATTAATATAGGCAAATAAGGTTTGCTGGGCTAAGCTGCGGTAAATTAGCGATGAGTTAATTGCGGGAATTAAAAAGGCAGGAAAATAGCCTAACTGTTTAATAATTTCTGTTTTTGCCCAACTCGGTTTTGCATGATTCCCGTGCATGGTATATCCGTAAGTGTCTATAGCGGATACACCTTCGGATATATCCGTTCAGGGACACCTTCGGACGATGCGAAGGACGCGCCTCCAGGCGCTAATCCTTTAAGGCGAGTCCGTGCATGATAAGCTTCGAGACCGAAGGGAATCCTTTAGGGCAAATGTGACCGAAGGGCGGAGTGCGGTTTATCCGTGAATCATGCACGGGCTTTAGTATAAGCGCCTGGGGGCGCGTCCCGCACCCAGGCGCCCCACAACGCGCTGAATCGCTTTGTTAGGTAGATAGGTATAAGCAATCAATCCAGCCATCAGATTTACTAAAAAATTCCCCATACTACGCTGGATTGAATGTTCGATTTGAAAGATATTTTTGAGTTGGTCGTTGACAGTCTCGATGTTATCGCTCTTTTACGCCCAAGAATTTGCTCAATCAGTTGAACAAGCTTCTGTTTCATCTTCTTTTGAGATCGAGTGATTAACTGGAGTTGTTGTTCCTCAAGCTGCTCAAAAAGATCTAGACAGATGTAACCACGGTCGCCAAGTAATTTAGCGAAGATACCTAGAAGCAGATCTGGTAATGGTTTTCTCTCATCCACATTTGCACTACGTCAATTTAAAAGCAAGCAACTCACCTCTATCATTAATCATCAGATGAAGCTTAATGGCTTATGCTAAATGTCGATTTGTTTTATATACGTAACTATAACTATAATTAGATTCATACTTGCAACAAATCTTAACAAAGCTCTAAAAGATTAAAAAGATTTAAAATTTATTGCTCAGACTTCTTTCAATAGATTGCGGTCTAGATGCTTCTTAGAGCAACAATCGGGTCTAATTTTGCTGCTGCTTTAGCCGGGAAAACACCAAAAGAAAGACCGATCGCGCCAGAAACTCCTACCGCCAAAATAATCGCTACAGGGGAGATGGTGGGAGCAAGGGGAGAAATAGCCCCAACGATAATAATTCCAGTAACTCCAACCACTGTACCGATCGCGCCACCCGCAGCCGAAAGAATTGTCGCTTCAATTAAAAATTGCCAGAGAATATCCCCAGATTTAGCACCTACCGCTTTACGCAGGCCGATTTCTTTAGTTCTTTCTGTAACCGCCACCAGCATAATATTCATTACGCCGATACCACCGACAAGGAGTGAGATACCAGCGATCGCAGCAAGTAATACCGTCAGGCCACTAGTAACAGTGCTAACAATCTGTAGTACATCTTTTTGAGTACGAACACTAAAGTCATCTTCACCAGTAATTTTGTGACGCAGACGCAGGAGATTTTCAATTTGTAAGCTGGCTGCACGAATACTATTTTCATCCTTAGCAGCAATAGAGATAAAGCCGATTCCTGTACCGTAGGGAGAAGTCTCCCCCACAATTTGATTCGCCATCGTAGTTAGAGGTACATATACGGTTCGATCTTGATTTGTACCTAGAAATGCTCCCTTAGCTTCTAGTACTCCAATGATCTCTAAGTTGGTATTTTTGACTCTAATTTTCTTGCCCAAAGGATTTTGTCGCGGAAAAAACTTCTCGGCTATTTCTGCACCCAACACTGTAACTTTTTGATTGCGTTGCACATCAACATCGCTAAAAAACCTGCCTTGTGCCACCTCAAAACTCCTCACTGTTAAATATTCAGGAGTTGTGCCAACCACCTGTTCATTAGCATTGCTGTTGCGATAGGTAATCAGTTGATTAGCCGTAAGTTCGGGGGCAACTTCTTTAACGCTGGGTACTTGTTCGGCGATCGCGATCGCATCTGACCAAACTAAAGTTTGCGGACGGTTGAAGGTGGTGCGACGTTCTTCTTCTGAACCTGGAACTACAAAAATTACGTTAGGCCCTAAAGATTCAAACTGTTCTGAGGCTAAGTTTTTTGCCCCTTGTCCTACCCCTACCATCGTAATTACCGAAGCATTGCCGATAATAATGCCCAGCATTGTCAGACTGCTGCGCATTTTGTTGGCAACCAAGGTAGAAGTCGCCATTTTAAAACTTTCGATTAGATTCATTTGGTTAGTGTAAATTTAGTTTTCTTCGTTCAGATTTATTGGTTTTTAGCTATTAGCTATTAGCCTGAGATATTTATTTTTAATGTTAATAAATACAATGGTTCGGACAATTTTGAGAAACTGTGAAAAAAGCCATTCATTGTTTTAAGGTAAAAGTGTTGAAAGTAACCCACGCAATGGATAGCGTTAAAATAATTATACAAACCTTATTAGATTCGGTGGGCAATTTAGCACACCCTCAAAAGAAATTTCTTGTAACCCTGTTTTCGAGTCTGCTGATGAGTTGCGAACGAGCAAATTTTACTAATTTGAGTCGTTATGGTCAACTTAATGAACGAACTTATCGTCGACAGTATCAACGCTCATTTAATTTTATCAAGCTCAATCAAAAACTAATCGAGCAAGCAATTGAACCAGGCTCGGAGGTAATTCTAGCAGTAGATTGTTCTTGGCTAGTTCTGGTTTAATCGCGCTGCCTGCGGGAATTGTTATTATGCTGGGTGCGGAAGTTGGCACTTGCGCAGATACTCTACTCTCTACGATTGGTAGAGGCAGTGCAGCTTTGCGAAGAGTTTTTCACCTTTTATTTAACTTAGAAAGTGCCATTCTGGACATTATTCTCGCCCCTCAGTTAGTCAAACTGGCTCAACTTATTTCTGGTCGGGCAGGAGTTGGACGACAAGTCGCCAATGCTCAAATGTTGTTTAATATTTTGGGTGTTGTACTTGTAATTGGTTTCTTACCTGCGATCGCTTATCTTCTAGCACGTCTTGTTCGCGACAATCAAGCTGACTTTGAACGGCAACAGCGAAAACAGAAGCAAGAAGAAGCGGAAAAGTTCGCCTTCAAACAGATGTGTTGAAAAAATATGTTCACAGATCGCGACTTTCCATTGCTAGACCCTGTCCAATCATGAAGGGCTGTTACCTGGGGAAACCCCAGAGAACGCTAATTCAATCATTCAAGTAGGAGATGTTCCCTTACCGAGTATTACTTTACGAGCAGCTAGCGCACGCTTTGACAGAGGCGAAACAGGAACTAAGTTTGCTAGTAAAGGAGCTGTGGTTGATTTGGGAAAAGAAGCTCTTTAGTCGGTCTTCATTAAAGCTCTCCAGATTAAGAGAAGGAATTAAAACCGTCCGAGCTGCTGATTAAAATATGCGACTTTATAATTTAAAGTTTGCGCCAACTTCAAACCCTGCTGGAAATAATATTTAGCTTGTTCTGGCTGTTCTAATTTTAAATATATTTTGCCTAGAGCATCGTAAGTATCGATCAAACTATAATAGTCATAAGATTGCTGCTGTATGTCAAGTAACTTGGTGTAAGCTGCGATCGCCTCATTAACTCGACCACCGTTTTGATATAGTTCTGCTAATTTAGTTAGAGCATCGTTAGCAGTAGCCAATCTTTGAATTCGAGACGCTATGGCAAATGCTCGATTATAAGCTTCAACTGCTCGCTCTTTTTGGTTTAAAGTTTCATAATCTTGAGCGATCGCTATTTCTAATTCGGCGATCTTTTCTGGTTGTTTACTCAAAGCATAATGCTCAATTAAGCGTTGTTTTGTGGCGATCGCTTGGTCGATTTGAACAGTGCGATCGTAAATATCAACCAAAGTTTTAAGATATAGACCGGCTTTATTTTTAGGCTGCAACTTTGCTTGCTCAGTGTCTGTGAAAGACAATAAGGTCTGATAAATTTTGACCGCATTTTGATAGTCAAACTTAGCTAAATAAAGTTCGCCTAAAACTTCCAAGTTTTCCTGTTCTACAGTTAAATTATAATTATCGATTCTGCGACTAATTTTGGTAATTTTTATTTGAACGTTGATCCCTCGATCTAAATATCGTACCTGCTGGTATGCCGTAGCAAACCGATTGAGTAAATCAAGGGATAAAGGGGTTTTAGCTGTTATTTCCGCTTCAAGTTGAATTAAACGCTCGGCAATGTTACGTACATCTGGGCCTCGGTTTTCTTGCCAAGCGATCGCCCCAACCTCTCCTAAAGCCTGTATTTCTGTAGCAGCATTAATAGCGCGAGTCAGTTTTAACTGACGATACCATAGCTCAAAGGCTCGATCTTGGTTTCCTTGCTTTAATTGTGCTTTGGCTGTCTGGTTTAGTTCCGCGATCGTTTTTTCAATTCGATATTTTTCAAACGAAGATAGTTCCCGTTGACCATAAGCAGAGGGAATTACCAGCTCGCTTGGGTCTATTTTTGTCTTTAGAGGATTGGCTAATTGTGACTGAGCTAAGATTTTCTTTTGAACAGAAAAAACCTGGAATACCCCCAAAAATAAAGCGATAAACACAATCTTCCAACTAGGAGATGGAGCAGCATTGCAATGAGTCACGGCTGATTTCTGACTTTTAACTTCTTGATGCAGTCTATTACGGCATATGATGACCGCATACCGCTTCTAACTGCACACAAACGGATACACTCCAGTAATAATCTCATTCGTCTTAAGTTTACCAATTCTCTCACCTTGGCTATTTTTCTCGGTTTGTTTCAGACTGTTGACTGGTAAGACTAACCTGCGATCGATGCTAGTAGTTAAAATAATATTTTCTTCAGTAGTAGAAATAATTCCCGCTAGCATATCTTCCTTAGTCGTAAATTGAATTGCCTGAGTTCCAATATCCCCTCGATTACCTAACCTCAAGGAGTTAACGGGAATACGTTTACCAAATCCCAACCGAGAAATTACGGCGAGAGAATCATCAGAACTGACGTTACAGCAACCGACCAAACTTTCTTTCAATCTCAAACGCATGACTCGATTACCCTGAGCATTTCGTCCCATCAGCGGAATTTGAGTATCGTTGACTGGCAAACGTAAGATACGTCCTCCCGTAGTAGCGATCGCCATCTCGCGATTTTCTTGGGTAAAACAGAAGTACTTGAGGACATCTTGCTCTTTAAGCTTGACTAAAACTAATCCGCGATTACCCAAAGCGTCTAGTTCGGTGGCATCTAAACGTTTAATGATGCCTTTTTCAGTCAGCATTACTAAGTCCAAATCCTGATGATTTTCGCTCAGGAAGAAATGCGCCATCGTAGCGTTAGCGTCTCTTTGTGCTGCTGCTGATAAAAGTTCTACTGCGCGCAGCTCGGTACTCTCCAGACTAGAGGGGACTTCTTCAATGGGAATTGGATAGGCTTTGCCACTATCGGTAACCACAATTAGCTGGTTGCGATCGCCAATAACTGCTTGATGCAGGATAAAATCTTCTCCTGCTTGAGGAACAGAATTATTGGCTTCAGTATCTTTGGCAGAATTTTCCCAATAAATACAGCCAGAGCTAGTAACTTTCAATTTTGCCTGGGACGAACGTTCAAAAGTTAGACTAGAAGATACGGTTAAAGCAGGATCTTTTTTCGGAGACTTTTCCTGCTCAAGGGATTTTTGGGCGGTTGGTGCTGGCTTATCTTCGCTTACTTTTACATTAATAATGCGAGTCCGACGTTCATCACCAAACTTGCGCTTGAGAGAACGTAGTTCTTTTTTAAGCGACTTCATTAATTCTTGGCGATCGCCTAACACCTTATTTAGCTCGGCGATCCGCTCCTGTAGATCCGTCGACTCAGTTTCTAGCTTCTGCTTTTCTAAGCCTGTCAGACGACGCATCGGCATTGCCAAGATAGAATCTCCCTGAGTTGGAGAAAAGTCTAACTCATCTTGAAGACGTAACTTAGCCGTAGTTCCGTCAGGTGCATGACGTAGAATCTCGATCACCGCATCAATTTGATTTAGAGCCAGTAATAGACCTTCAACCAAATGCAGCCTTTGATTTGCCTGTTCTAGTTCGTGGCTATATTGTCTTCTTAAGGTATCTTCACGGAATTTAAGAAATTCTTCTAATATGTTGCGTAAAGGTAGCTGAAGTGGCTTATTATCTACCAATGCCAGCATAATTGTTCCAAAATTACTCTGTAAGGCAGTCTGGCGGTAGAGTTGGTGCAGAACTTTTTGAGCAGTAGCCTCTTTTCTTAATTCAATTACGACTCGCATCCCACTGCGATCGCTCTCATCTCTGATATCAGAAATTCCCTCGATTCTTCCCTGATTGACTAACTCAGCAGTCTTTTCGATCCAGCCAGCTTTATTAACCTGATAGGGTAGCTCGGTAATTACGATCGCTTTCTTTTCTCTACGCCGTTTCTTCCCTGTAGCTATTTTCTCAATTTGGGCAATACCCCGCATTTTGATAATGCCTCTGCCAGTACGGTAGGCATCCTGAATCCCTGTAACTTCAACAATTTCACCTCCTGTAGGAAAATCAGGACCAGGGACTAATTGCCAGAGTTTTTCGTCGGTTATGGTCGGGCGATCGATCAAAGCAATTAAACCATCTACCACCTCACCTAAATTATGAGGCGGAATATTAGTCGCCATCCCTACAGCAATTCCCGAGCAGCCATTGAGCAGTAAAATTGGTAGCTGAACGGGTAAAACAATCGGCTCAGTTTGAGAGTTATCGAAGTTATTACTAAAGTTAACCGTCGCTTCCCCAATTTCTGTCAGCATGGCCTCAAAAGCAACGGGAGCAAGTCGGGTTTCGGTGTAGCGCATTGCTGCGGGGGGGTCATTATCTACCGAACCAAAGTTACCGTGACCATCTAAAAGAGGATAGCGAGTTGAAAAACTCTGCACTAGACGCACCAAAGCATCATAAACTGACTGATCGCCATGAGGATGATATTTACCTAGAACATCTCCGACGACGCGAGCGCATTTACGGTAAGGGCGATCGGGAGTCAAGCCTAATTCATACATAGCATAGAGAATACGCCGATGTACGGGTTTTAATCCGTCTCTTACGTCAGGTAATGCCCTGCCGACTATAACGCTCATTGCATATTCAAGATATGACCTCTCCATTTCTTGGTGAAGAGGAGTAGGAATGATTTGACCATTTCCTAACAAATTAAGCTGCTGTGCCATTCAAAAAATCTCCAAGAGTTTGTAGGGGAAATATGCCAAAAATACAGTTAAGCCTAGGAAAACAAAATAAGCAGGAGCTAAAAATATAGCTTAATCTTTGAGGATAGAAAAAACAGACAGTTCTGTCCAGCAGGACAAAGACACGCAACGCATTGCGCTGCCAGTCGAATATGCGACGGGCGACACAAAATTTTAACAAGATTTTAAACTGAATTCAGAATCCGCGCCCTCATGGGGCATACGAGTGTTGAAGACAAGCTCCGACCATAGCTTCTTACACAATCTAATTAGAAAGGACTTGTCCGCATCTAAGCTTTGGGCAAGTAGGGCTGATGGCAAGGCGGAGTAATCTCTGACCGTTGGTAAGAATATTATTCAACAGCCTTGGCGAGATAATCTAGAACTTTGCGATCTTAATCTTTTAAGCCACAATAAAATAAAGTTATCTTAGCCCAAGTAATTTTTTGTCCTCGTTATTTCTAGCATCAAGTTTTTAAAATCTCATCAAACTTTGTGAGTAGCATCTATGACAACGGTTTTGATTGTAGAAGATGACCCCATTAATTTGCGGGTTTTTTCTAAAATACTAGTAAAAAGAGGCGGTTTGCAAGTCAAAGGTACAGAAATTGTCGAAGAAGTCCTGCAATATGCTCAATCTGGCGAAATAGATGCAATTTTAATGGATGTTGCTCTTGCCAATAGTATTTATCAGGGTAAACCAGTAGATGGGATAAAAATAACCCAGATGCTGAAGGCAGATCCTAAGACCGCAGATTTACCCATAATTTTAGTGACCGCTCACGCTATGGAAGGCGATCGCGAAAACTTTCTTCAGCAAAGTGGCGCAGATGGTTACATCTCTAAACCAGTAGTTGACCATGGGGAATTTATTCAACAGATTGTTTCTTTAATCGATAAAGCATAATTCTCTAATTTGCCCATCTATTATCGTTTTACTTTTGACACAATTTACCATTATCTTAGTACATTAGTTCGTTTTATCTCAAAATATAATTTTAGAGCAACTAACTTTTATCCCTCAATTCTTTTGAGAGGCAGTTGCGAAATATTTGCCTGACATTATCTGCTGTGCGATTCCAACTAAAAAGCTGCGATCGCTCTATTCCTCGATCTCGTAGTTTATTCCTCAATTCAACATTGCTTAAAACCTGATACATCCCCTGGGCAATATCTTCCACACTGTAAGGATCGACATAAAACACACTTTCTCCCCCTACTTCAGGAATAGACGTAGTATTTGAGGCGATTACAGGACAACCACAGGCCATTGCTTCTAATACTGGTAGTCCAAACCCTTCATAAAGCGAAGCAAAGACCAAAGATTGAGCCGACGAATATAAGCCTGGTAGATCGGCGTTGGGTACATAGTCCAAAAAGATAATTCGCTCCTTAGCAGCTAGCTGTGCGGTTTGGCGTTCAATTTCAGGATAAAAAAAGTCGTCTTTTTTACCAGTAATGACAAATTGGTAATCTTTGAGTGGTAAACGGTCAAAGGCTGCTAAACAGCGACTAAGATTTTTATAAAATCGCATATCTCCTACATAAAGCAAATATTTATCCAGGCTATATTTTTGCAGTATGTCTGAATCTGGTTGAGGAAAAAACAAATCGCGATCAAACCCTAAATAAACTACATCGATTGATTCAGGATTAAGCCTATAGTTTCTAACTATGTCTTGCTTGGTATATTCGGAAATACAAATAATATGTTGAGACTGCTTGAGAATAAAGGGCAAAACATAGAGATAATAATATTTCCACTTAGGGCTTAATTCAGGATATTTGAGGGGAATTAAATCGTAAACACAGACTATTTGGGGTACGTTGGGAAACAAAATTCCTTCGGTAACGGGAGAAAAGAAGAGATCGACATTCTGTTTTTTGAGCTGTCGGTTGAGAGCAGTTTGATACCAAATAAGCCGCTTAATGTGTCCAGAAAAACCGCGATCGGGTGAGATATCGGGAGCTACAGAGACAACTTTGGCAGAATACTTATTTTGCCAGAAATCCGCATTGGAATAAAGCGTAAAATCGAACTGGCGATCGTCTTGATGCTGGTTGAGCGAGTATTTCATTAATTCGGAAATTAAATTCTCATTGACTACTCCCAAACCACTGGCTTGTTGTTGAATATAAGTTCCGTTAATAGCGATTTTATCGAGTTTAGACATTGCAATTAATTTTTTTTTGGTACTTTGGAGACAGATATTAAAAATAAACTAAAAAAATGTATACAGTTAGTCTGATTAAAGCCGAGTCTTACGAACTAAGAGAACTGCGATCGCGCCTAGAATATTTACTCGAACCCCTAGGCGGAATGGGATCTATTGTCACACAAGGCGATCGCGTCTTGTTAAAGCCAAATTTATTAACTGGTAGTCGTCCCACCAAAGAATGTATCACCCGTCCTGAGATTGTTTACTGCGTTGCTCAACTGGTACAAGAAGCAGGAGGCAAACCCTTTTTAGGAGATAGTCCCGCTTTTGGTAGCGCCAGAGGAGTCGCTAAAGCTAACGGTTATTTACCTCTATGCGAAGAATTAAACTTACCGATTGTTGAATTTAAAGGTCAGCGTTACGCCACAGAAAATGAGAATTTTCGACATCTAAGGCTATCAAAAGAAGCGATGGATGCCGATGTAGTAATTAATTTACCTAAAGTAAAGTCCCATATGCAGTTAACTATGACTTTAGGAGTTAAAAACTTGTTTGGCTGTGTCCCTGGCAAAATGAAGGCTTGGTGGCACATGGAAGCAGGCAAAGATGCCGCTCGCTTTGGCGAAATGATTGTGTCAACGGCTAAGGCGATCGCCCCTAATTTAACTATTATTGACGGTATTATCGGTCACGAAGGAAATGGCCCTAGCGGTGGTGAACCAAAAAAATTAGGAGTTTTGGGGGCATCTTGCGACGTTTTTGCTTTAGATCGCGCCATGATCGCTCTATTAAACGTCGATCCTTTGACTGTTCCGACTCTGGCTGCGCAGTTTAAACAGGGACACTGTACCGAACTCTCTGAAATTGAGTTTCCCTACTGCAAGCCTGCTGATTTACAGGTATCGGATTGGAAATTGCCTGAAGCTTTGATGCCAATTGATTTTGGTCTTCCCCGCGTGTTGCGATCGACCTTTAAAAACTTTTATATTCGCTTGATTAAAGAGCCGATGAAAACCTATGAGAAAAATTAGCGACTATACTGATTCGTATGATCAAAGGCGAAGCGCGATCGCTCAAATCCAGCAAAAGTTTTTGAAAAACTTTTTCAAGTCATTGCTGCTCAATAGTTTTTTAATCATTAATTGTGTCATCCAACACAGTTTTACAGCTGATTCTCGCTTTTAACATTATTTATCTGGTAAAAAATCAAAGAGTTAATTAAGGAACCAATCGACACCGATAAAACTGCGCTAGCCTTTTTTTAGATCGTTATGTTTCCAATTAAATAAGCAAGAATTAGGGCAAGTTAAATACAATGGCAAAAAGAACTTTTGGTGTAATCGGTTTAGCAGTAATGGGTGAAAATCTCGCCCTCAACGTAGAAAGTCGCGGTTTTCCGATCGCCGTCTACAATCGTACCGCTGCCAAAACCCTGTTATTCATGGACAAAAGAGCAAAAGGCAAAGATATTAAAGCTGCCTATTCCTTAGAGGACTTCGTGCAAACTTTAGAACGTCCCCGCAATATTTTAGTGATGGTCAAAGCAGGTAAACCTGTTGATGCCGTAATCGATCAGTTAAAACCACTCTTAGATGAAGGAGATACCATTATTGACGGTGGGAATTCTTTGTATGATGATACCGAAAGACGTACCAAAGATTTAGAATCCACGGGACTAGGTTTTATGGGTATGGGTGTTAGTGGCGGAGAAGAAGGCGCGCTTAAAGGTCCAAGTCTAATGCCAGGAGGCACAAAAGCAGGTTACCAAGATTTAGAACCAATCCTAACCAAAATTGCCGCCCAGGTAGATGATGGTCCTTGTGTCACCTATATTGGCCCTGGTGGTGCAGGTCACTATGTCAAAATGGTGCATAATGGCATTGAGTATGGGGATATGCAGTTAATTGCTGAAGCCTATGACTTAATGAGAAATACTTTGGATCTGACTGGCGAAGAGTTACAAGAGGTATTCAGCAATTGGAATCATACCGATGAGCTAAATTCTTTTTTAATTGAAATTACTGCCGATATTTTTAGTAATACAGACCCCGAAACCCATAAGCCTTTAGTAGATTCAATTTTAGATGCTGCTGGGCAAAAGGGAACAGGACGTTGGACGGTAGTAAGTTCTTTAGAGTTAGGTGTACCGATACCTACTATTTATGCAGCGGTTAATGCTCGCGTCATGTCGGCATATAAAGAAGAACGGGTAGTAGCTTCCGAACAAATTTCAGCTCCTATCTTTAAATATGAAGGAGATAAGCAAGAATTTATTGATAAAGTTCGAGATGCTCTTTATTGCTCCAAAATGTGTTCCTATGCTCAAGGAATGGCACTTTTAAGCAAGGCATCAGCTGAATTTAACTTTAATCTTGACCTGGCAGAAATAGCGCGCATTTGGAAAGGTGGCTGTATTATTCAGGCTGCTTTTCTCGACAAAATCAAACAAGCATTCAAGGAAAATCCCAGTTTATCAAACCTGTTACTTGCACCTGAATTTAAACAATCAATTGTAGATCGTCAAGCTGCATGGCGTGAAGTTTTGGCAACTGCTAAGCAGTTGGGTATTGCTGTTCCAGCATTTAGTTCTTCATTGGACTATTTTGATAGTTATCGTCGGGCTACTCTACCTCAAAACTTGACTCAGGCTCAAAGAGATTACTTTGGCGCACATACCTATGAAAGAGTCGATCGCCCCAGAGGTGAATTTTCTCACACCGAATGGACTAAAGTTGCCAAAGAATCTTTGCAAACAGGTACAACGGACTAATTGTGGTTTGAATAGTCAAATTTAAAGTTAGATTTTTAGGATATGGCAAGAGTCATGTCCTATATTTTTGTCGCTAATTTGTCGGTAATTATACTAAATCTTGTCTAGATAAAACACTTTAAGGTTAGGTAAGTCAGAAGAGTTATAGCTACTTTAAGTCAAGAGTACTTTATCAATCGCGGATTTAGTATTAGAGATCGCTAAAATCGATAACTCGCACTTTAGGTTCGGATAGCTGTTGATATTCAGCTGTTTTTGATTCTATTTGTGGCAATTGTCCCAAGGCTCTACTACAGGCAAAACCATAGGCTGCCTTAAGGCGATCGCTGGCAATATTTAAAGCCGTACGGGATTTTTCGACAAAGCTAGCCAACTCGTATTCTTCCCTTGGAGTAAAGTATTGTTTTACTACCAAAGAAGGGGAGTAACAATTTTGTCGTGTGCCATCTGGCTATTCTATTTTAAAGTTATTTTCAGGCATAATTTTTACGGGATGAAAGATAAGTTTTGAAAAAATGAAGTGAATAAAAGTCGTCGCTTAAAATACTGCCACCTTATTCAGCTTATTCAGTAAAATTGAAGCAATTGCTACAAATTTAGATAAGCTGAATAATTATGCTGATAATATGAAGCTTAACAACTCTCGCCTTGGACTCGAACAAGAATTTTTTATTGTAGATCTCGAAGGGTTTCTATCCCATCGCGCAGACGAATTTTTATCAGGCTGTCGGAATATAGCTAAAGCACGCGATCGCTCTGCTGATTGTTTTGCCCCTGAGTTTGTCAAAAGCATTGTGGAAATTAATACTGTTCCAGTTAATAATTTTGCTGAACTAACTGCCGAATATCTTGACTTACTCAAGATTTTATTAGAAGTTGCCCAAAGCCTAGATTTACGAATATATCCTTTATCTACTTATCCTCTTTATACTACTCCTATAATACGGAATAAGCCCAACTATCATTTGCAGGTACGTACTGTGGGGGAAGGAAGTTTTGATAACGCAGCCAAATGTACGGGTACGCATATTCATTTAGATTTACCTGACGACGTAGTAGATCGTCGAGTCGGTATTGCTTATAATTCTTCTTTTGAAGCTAGAGAGAGAGTTTTAAATATTTACAATTTGGCAACTGCTTTCGATGCAGCAATAATTACTTTATCTCGCGCCTGTCCTTTTTATGATGGCACAGTGGCTGGGAAGGCGATGCGGACAATCCACTATCGTGGAAGCAAACAATTTGCCTGGCAAGGAGTTTATACCGATCTTCAATCTGTAGGTGGCTTGATGCCTTATGCTGAAACTGTAGAAGATTTAACTCAACAGTTATTCAATCGTTACCATAGCTGGCTGCAAGCAATGGATCTGGCAGGAGTAGACAGACAAATGTTTTTAGACTCTGGTGGTGAATTATTAACTGCGGGGTGGAATCCGATCAGACTTAATTCTATCGGTACAGTAGAACTTAGAGGTTCAGACAGCAACTATCCCAGCGTAATATTGGCACTTGTCGCCTTAATTTCTGAAGCTGCTAATCGAGTACGACGCGAAGATATCAGGGTTAGACCGAAACCAGGGGCTAAAACCTTTGAACTGCAAGGACAAAATTTAACAGTACCCGAATTTGACTATTTAAACAATGAGCTACTATATGCTGCGGTAACGGAAGGAATAAATCATGCAGCGGTTAAAAATTATCTTGATTCAATTTTAGAATTTAGTTGCCAAAACCAAGGTGAAGCCAGCGAATATTTAGCTCAATTCAAAACAACATTAGGACAATACACTACTACCGAAGCCAAGTTATTAGACAAGTTTCCTACTACTACAGGAACAATATCTCAAGAGGATGGTTTAGCTTTAGTTCGTTACTGCTGCGATCGCCTGGAAGAAGAGGTAAGCGATCTTAGTTCTCAGCAGCTAGATAAACAGGCTTTAATTACCGATCTAGACGATTGTAAAGTTGTTATGTAGCCTTTGATAAAGGTCAAGGTGTATTTGAGCAGGTTTTTGCCAAATATATTCAGCAGGAATAGCTGCGCTGTTATTAACTAATTTTTGGCTGAGGTTTTTATTTAGGATATCGAGCATGGCAAAGGCGATTACATCAATGAAATGAGGATCGAAAGTAAAGCTGTTTCATGGTCGAGAAATTCGGTAAATGGCGCAATATTAGCAGTAACCATAGGTAGTCCCGAAGCGATCGCTTCTAATAATACTAGTCTCCAACCTTCTTTGACCGATGGAAAAACCAAGGCATCGCCGCAACGATACAAAACAGGCAGATCTCGATCGGATATTACTCCAGGTAAGATTAAAGACTTGCCAATTTCAATTTCATTATGCTGGACTAAATTAAAAAATTCCTGCCGATATGGCTTGTAGTCAAACAGAGTATCACCACCAACAATAATTAACTGTGCTTGAGGATAAGTTTTTAGCACCTAATTAAAAGCTTGTAGTAATTTGAGAGAATTCTTGCGGAGTTCAATTCCGCCGATGGATAAATAAGGTATACGATCCATATTTGGTCGAACTTAGACAAAGCAAATTGAACACTCTCAGGTAATTGACGACGTTTGCTTTTGTTCCAAGATAATTTTAGATTCGGTAGCAGAACGAAGTTCGATTATAAAGTCAGGAACGACAGGAATAAAGCCTGTAATATTGATTCCTTCCAAGCGAGACTTTTCAATCCAAGAGACATCGGGAGACATCTTGCCGCCACCAATGGGGATAAAGTCATAGCCAGTGGAAGAGTCAAATACTTCACCTAATTTTGTTTGTTTATTCCAAGCAATAACTTGAAAAATTAATTCTGAGTTTTTTTTCCACTTTCACCGCCGCGCGATGCAATAGCATCGCCAGTCGTCGAAGACGACAATCTGAACGTACGTTCTGCAAAGACATAACAATCAATTCTTAATCTTTAGTAAGTTCGAGTCGTAAATCGGGGTTATTCAGGCAGAGAGAATCAAACTCCGAAGCAGTGACATGAAGCACTGTGTTACTAACATTGAGCAACAAAAGTTCAGCTTGAGTATCGGTAGAAATATTCTTGGCAATCATTTTCTTAGACAAGTTCCACTAACCTCTTTAGTTTAATATTTTATTTTCTGAGTGCGATCGCAATGATTGGTAATATTCCACAAAGAGCGATGCCTTCAGCTAACTTCGCGACCTAAGGAGGACGCGATATGCCCTAAAGGACTAACTTCGTGTCGCGGAGCGGTATGCTAAAGCACTAGCTTCGCGTCGTCCTTTAGGACGTAAGGAGGACGCGATATGCGGAGCGGTATCCTTTAGGACGTAAGGAGCTAATCCTTTAGGGCTAATCCTTTAGGGCTAATGCTTTAGGATACGAAGTTAAGGCGCGTTTTATGTAAGAAGCTTCCTACACAAAAGCCGCCGTTAGTCCTTTAGGGCACTCGCGCTGTTGAGCTTTTCAAGAGGAGTCCTGTTATTGAGCTTTAAATATATTTCAATTTGTTGTCAGAGCAAGGCTAATTTCTGAAAAAAGAGGGGCTAAAATATATAGCAATTTTTGTCCTAGACGACGCGCAGCTAGTCTATTACGGATACCGCTCCGCGACGCGAAGCTAGTCCTTTAGGGCATATAAACGTATAATGCGTGAGGGGTTAATGCTGAATATTGAAGCAGAGCCAGGAATGAGGCTGAAAAAAACTAGAGCGATGAAAACAGAGAAACAAATGCTTCAATCAAGTGTTATTAACCGCCAACGCAGAGGGAACGCAAGAAGAGGAAAGTTTTAATTTGTTTTGACGGTTTATTTATACGTGCAGTATTCTGTGTTGAAGTTATGCCTTTTTGCGCCCATACTCCTCCTAAAGATAGTAAAAATTGGCATTCTCTCAAATGTCACTTATCGAAAGTAGCTAAAATAGCCGAGATTTTTGGTGATAAATTTAATGCAGGAAAGTTAGCTTATCATGCTGGACTATGGCATGATCTGGGTAAGTATAATTCAGAGTTTCAGAAATATTTAGAACAGTGTCATCAAGCTTCAGAAACTAATAATTCCGAACCTAAAATTCGTATTCCTCATGCTATTTATGGTGCAAAACTCGCTGCGGAAAAATTTCAACCGATTGCACCATTAATCTATGGGCATCATGGTGGTTTACCAGAAATGCAGTATATGCGCGATCGCCTAGCTGAAATTAAAATTGAAACATACCAGCAGATTCTAGCTAATGCGAGATCGCAATCATTAAATTTAGATATCTCACCAGAAATAAATCAGCAATTGATGAGTCTGGTAGAAGATCCTCTTGGTTATGAATTATTGTTGAGAATTTTATTTTCTTGTTTAGTCGATGCCGACTATCTTGATACAGAGAGTCATTTCGATCCAGAAAATACAGCCATCAGAGAAACAAACAAAAATCGAGAAGATCTAAAAATTTCTTGCTTGTGGCAAACATTAAAGAAATCCCAAGAGGAATTATTAGCTAGTACTGTAAATACGAAAGTCAATCAAGTGCGATCACAAGTCTATCAAGCTTGTCTCGATGCTGGACAATTAGAACCAGGAATATTCCGTCTAGCCGTACCTACAGGTGGAGGTAAAACCCGCAGTGGACTATCATTTGCTCTAGCCCATGCAAAAAAATATAATCTTGAACGCGTAATTGTAACCGTACCTTACACCAGTATTATCGAGCAAACAGTAGAAGTATATCGCAATATTTTTGGGCAAGATGCAGTTTTAGAACATCATAGTGCAGTACAACCCGAAAAAAGTAATGAATCAGATGCACGACCTCGCCAAGCTATAGCAAGACTGGCAACTCAAAACTGGGATGCACCTTTAATTGTGACTACTACAGTTCAGTTATTGGAAAGCTTATTTGCCAATCGTACTAGTCGATGCCGTAAGTTACATAACATCGTTAATAGCATTATTATTCTCGATGAAGTCCAGACTCTACCCGTCTTCTTACTCGAGCCAATTTTAAGTGTCTTGAAAGAATTGTGCGATCGCTATCGTGTCAGTATTGTTTTGTGTACGGCAACTCAACCAGCATTTGAAGGCAATAGTCCATATTTAAAAGGATTTCCATCTGGAAGCGTCAGAGATATTATTCCGGATGAATTAGCTAAACAGCATTTTTCAACTTTAAGTCGTGTTAATTATCAAATTCCTGAGATAGCTTGGAGTTGGCAAGATTTAGTACAAGACTTAGAAAAGCGTGAAGCATCGCAAGCACTAATTGTTTTGAATACTCGCAAAAATGCTTTAGATGTTTTAGATGCGATCAAGTCTACAGAAGAAGATAGTCTATATCACCTGTCTACTTTACTATGCGGTCAACATCGAAGAGAAGTTTTACAACCTGTACGAGAACGCTTGAAAAATAATCAGCCTTGTATTCTAGTTTCTACTCAGGTAGTTGAAGCGGGAGTAGATTTAGATTTCCCCTTAGTTTATCGTGCGATCGCGCCGTTAGATCGAATTGTACAAGCAGCAGGAAGATGTAATCGGGAAGGGAAATTAGAGAAGGGAAATGTTATTGTGTTTCAGCCAGAAGAAGGCAAAGTTCCCCCAGGAGAATATCGTAAAGCAGTAGATGAAACTATACGATTACTGAAACGAGAGAATTTAAATTGGGACGATCCGAGTATTTTTGCTGAATATTTTCAAAGTCTTTATCAAGGTTTAGAAACTGATTCTAAGGAAATTCAGAAATATCGCACATCTTTTGATTATCCAGAAGTAGCAGCCAAATTTAAGTTAATTCCAGACGATACCAATCCCGTTGCGATCGCTTATGACGATCTCGCTAATGAAATTATTCAACGTATCAAAAAACGAGGATTGAAATCTGGAGATTTAAAAGCACTACAGCCTTATTTAGTAAATCTTCGCAGCAGAGAGTTTAAACAAACAGAAGAATTAAGAGAACAAATTGCTGCGGGTATTTGGGTGTGGAATGGAAACTATGACTTTATAAGGGGAATCGCGATTGGTGACCAAGCAATCGCTTACGATCCAGCCGATTTAATCTTTTAGATTTTTATTGGTCTCAAAATCAGTCTTAACTTGGGCTTTTTTTGACAAGATTATGGAAGAAAAAGATTTGGAATGGGAACTATAACTTTAAAGGGAATTCCAATCGGCGACAAAGCTATTGTCTACGATCCAGCCGATTGAATTTTCTGAACAAAGGAGTAAATAAATAATGACAACAAATCCACCTTTAGCAGTTAAAGTCTGGAGTGATTTTGCTTGCTTTACGCGTCCAGAATTCTGTGCTGAAAGGGTTAGCTATGAAGTAATAACGCCAAGTGCTGCCCGTGGTGTTTTAGAGGCAATTTTTTGGAAACCTGAATTTGCTTGGAAAATACGAGAAATACAAGTACTTAAGCCAATTCATCACTTTTCTATCTTTCGTAATGAAATAAATAATTGGCAAAGCGATCGCTCGGCTAAAGATGCAGAATACCGCTATTTCGCCGATGACGATCGCGCCCAACGGCATACTTTAGGATTGAGGGATATAGCTTACATCATCAAAGCAGATATCCAGCTTAAACCTCATGCTAATGCCAATCCTGCCAAATATCGCGACCAATTTCGTCGTCGAGTCAAGAAAGGGCAATGCCATCATCAACCCTATTTAGGAACTCGTGAATTTAGTGCCTTTTTTGGTGTACCAGAGTCGGAAGATAAACCGATCGATTGCAGTGATGAATTGGGTTTAATGCTTTTAGATGTAGATTTTATAACCGATACAGTAGGGTCAACTATAGAGTATTTTACTCATGATGAAATGGGTGGAAAAGTTACCAAAGGAAAAGCACAGCCGAAGTTTTTTCGGGCGCGTTTGGAAAATGGCGTTTTACGAGTACCCGAATCATGATTCTTACTAGATTATACGAATATGCCGAGAATCGCATGAGTTTACCACCTGCGATGTACGGCGAAACTAAGGTAGCATGGCACATTATTTTATCTTCTGATGGTGTATTTGAAGGATTTGTTTGCTTGAAATCCAAAGAAGCTAAACGAGGAACACCAATGACAGCACCACATATCGGTCGTTCATCTGGTGTAAAACCCAAATTACTCGCAGATACAGGAGAATATGTTCTCGGTATTGCCAAAGAAACATCGAAACCAGAAAGAGTTAAAGAGTGTCACGAACAATTCAAAACTCTTGTTCAACAATGCGCCGACGAAACACAAGAATCTACAGTAACAGCGATCGCACTTTTTCTTAATTCACCAGAACTAGATAAAGCCAAATCTCAACTACCAAAAGATTTCGATCCTAGTGAAATAGTAACTTTTCGAGTTGATAGCGTGATTCCAGCAGACGCTAAATATAAATTCCATCGCGTTGAAGAATTTTGGGCAAAATATACTTCTGGAGAAACTACTGAAAGTACAGATAACAGTAATCCAGTAATGACTTGTCTGATTACAGGTAAAGTTACTTCTGTAGAAAAACGATTGCCTTTTCTAATTAAAGGCATATTCGGCGGACAACCATCAGGTACAGCGTTGGTTTCTGCTAATTCTTCTTCATTTATGTCTTATGGATTGCAAAACTCTCTGACTTCACCAATTTCCAGAGATGCTGCTGAGAAATTTGCTAAAGCGTTGAATTGTCTAATTTCCAATAAACAAGATCGATCGTGTATTTATATAGGTTCGACTGTCTATGTATTTTGGACGAGGAAAGAAACAGAATCTAATTTTATTCAATTTCTAGATAAACCCGCTCCACAAGCGGTTGCCAACCTATTACAATCTCCATTGACTGCCAAACAAGCATCAAGCTTGGATGAAAACAAATTTTACGGATTGTCTTTAACTGCTAATAATGCCCGTGCAGTTGTCAGGGATTGGTTAGAAACCACCGTTTCTAATGTCGAAGATAATCTCAAACTCTGGTTTCAAAAACAAAGAATAGTTGATGCCTATGGCGGAGAACATCGGCCTCTCGGTGCTTACACTCTAGCAGCCAGTGTATATCGAGATGCAGCTAAAGAAATGCAGCCAAAAATACCAACTGCTTTAATTCGGAGTGCTTTGCATGGCGATCTCTTGCCTTATGACTTACTCAATAAGCTGGTGCGACGCAATCGGGTAGAGATGGAAATTACTTACCCTCGCGCCATTTTAACTAAATTAATTTTCTCTAGCGACGTAAAAACCCAAACCATGATGACCGATATGGAACAGTTAAATCTCAATCCCAATCTAGAAGGTGGCGATCGCGCTGCTTACTATTGTGGACGCTTATTAGCCGTTTTAGAAGCGATTCAAAGAAAAGCCATTGGTTCAGTTAATACTTCTCTAACCGATCGCTATTATGGCGCAGCATCTAGTACACCCGCCAATGCCTTTCCTTCTTTAATGCGTGGTGCGCGATCGCATTTAGCCAAGCTACGAAAACAAACACCTGGTACTTGTAACGCTCTAGAAGAAAGATTAGAAGAGATTACTGTCAATCTGTCCACCTTTCCTAAAACTCTTAATTTGCAACAACAAGGCTTGTTTGCTTTGGGTTACTACCATCAAAGGGGAAGCGCTCGGGCTGCTGCAAAAGCTAGTCAGAACAGTCAACTCACCTAAGTAAGGGCAAACGGCGGTTTGCCCTTACAGAAAATATGTTTCCTACAAATATAAACTTAAGGAATTAATTATGACTCATCATCTTAACCCTAACTACCGTCACGATTTTGTTTTATTGTTTGATGTTATTGATGGTAATCCTAATGGCGATCCAGATGGCGGAAATATGCCCCGCACCGATGCCGAAACTTCTCATGGATTAGTTACAGATGTCTGTTTAAAGCGTAAAATCCGTAATTACATTGCTACTTATGCCGAATATGAAGCCACAGAAGCAGAAAAGGAACGATTAAAGATTTTTATCGAACATCATGGCGTACTTAACGATCAAATTCGTCGCGCCTATGTTGCAGAAGGTATTCCTATCGGTAAATCTGCCAAAGAGGTTGTTAAAGAAGATAAAATCATTCCAGCTTTACGGGAACTCAAAGTCTTTCTACCAACCGCGTTTAGTTTCGTTGATAATGATGAAGAATCTGGTGAAGTAGATGCCACTTTAGAATATAGTGGCGAATTATCTGAAGATGAATTGAAAGATTTTTATGCCCTAGATACAGTTACAGAAGTATTTAACCAAAATAAAGCACTGAGTAAATTTGTCAAAGATTTAGTCAAAAAAGCGAAAAAACCAGATAAAAATCGTGCTAATGCTGAAAAAGCACAGAAATGGATGTGCGCTAACTTCTATGATATTCGGATGTTTGGCGCAGTTCTTAGTACAGGTTTAAATGCAGGGCAAGTAAGAGGGGCAATGCAACTTACCTTCGGGCGATCGCTCGATCCAGTTCAACCTCAAGATCTTGCTATTACTAGAGTTGCGGTAACTGATGCCAAAGATCGTGAAAAATTACAAACCATCGGGCGTAAAACTTTAATTCCTTATGGCTTATATCAATCCCATGGTTTTTATTCTCCTTGTTTTGCTGCCAAAACAGGCGTTACCGAAGCAGATTTAGCCTTATTTTGGGAATCTTTAATAAAAATGTGGGATATGGATCGCTCTGCCAGTCGAGGCATGATGGCACCACAAGGATTGTGTGTATTTAGTCATGAATCTAAACTAGGGAACGCACCAGCACATAAGCTATTTGAACGAGTACAAGTAAATCTACAATCAGAGGGAACAGTTCCGCGTCAATTTAGTGATTACCAAGTCACAGTAAATGAAGCAGAGTTGCCAGCAGGAGTGCATCTGACAAAATTAATTTAGCTGTTAGCTTAAACTAAAAAGATTTATGTTTACTAATGATGAATATGTAATGCTGAGTGCATTGCAACATTTTGCTTTTTGCCCCAGGCAGTGCGCCCTGATTCATATCGAACAAGGTTGGACAGAAAATATCTATACTCTCCGAGGTTTGCGGGTACACGAAACAGTAAACAAACCAGGGGATGAACTCATTGAAGAGGGAATTAGAGTTGAACGATCACTACCTTTATCTTGTCATAAACTCGGACTTAAAGGAATTGCCGATGTAATCGAGTTTCTACCTGACGGTACACCTTATCCAGTCGAGTATAAATCTGGTTCGCGTAAAGTTCGCCCTGCTGATAATATCCAGCTTTGCGCCCAAGCATTGTGTTTGGAAGAAATGCTTGATCGCCCTGTCTTAAAAGGGGCAATTTTTCATCACCAATCCCGCCGCCGACGAGAAGTATTGCTAAATGATCAGTTGCGATCGCTAACAATCCAAACAATTCAACAAACGCGATCGCTCTTGGCTACAGCCAAATTACCGCCCCCAGTCAGAGATAAACGTTGTGATGATTGCTCTTTGATTGAAACCTGTATGCCTGATGCAGTAAATTACTTCACCGAATCAGCGCACAAGAATAATCCTTTTAGATTAGATCCTCCCTAGCGATCCTAGGGCTGTTTCCTGTTCGCGTAGAACAGATAGAGAGATAGGGGATTAGGGAAATATAAGGGTAAATATCCTGAATTAATTCAAAATTTATCAAATATATAGTTTTGGTTGTTCAACGATTTTCCCTACTTCCCCATCCCCCTAAGCTCCAAAATCGTTAACCTATGGAACTTTGGAACAGCCCTACCCTACCTTACTAAAGGGGAAATTGAATTATGAAACAAATTCTTAATACGCTCTACGTCCAAACTCAAGGTTCTTATTTACGTTTAGATCATGAAACCCTCAAACTAGAAATAGAAAAACAACTCAAATTTCAAATTCCCTTACATCATCTTGGTGGTATCGTCGCTTTTGGTAATGTATTGCTGAGTCCATTTTTGATTCACAAGTGTGCTGAAGATGGCAGAAGTTTGATTTGGTTAACTGAATATGGACGATTTAAAGCGCGACTGACAGGTTCGACTACAGGAAATGTTTTGCTGAGAAGATGCCAACATCAAGGAATCGATTCTGCCGAACAAACTTTAGCGATCGCCCGATACATAGTAGCAGGAAAGTTACAAAATGCACGCTCGGTAGTCATGCGGGCAGCAAGAGAAGCAAAAAACTCGAAAGATAAAGAAATTCTGCTAAAAACTGTTCAAATTCAGGCCGATTCAATTATAAATACAGAAACAGTTTCAGATTTAGACAAACTTAGGGGAATTGAAGGTTATGCAGCTAAAGCTTATTTTGGCAGTTTTACCTCAATGATTCGTCAAAATAGAGAAGCATTCGCCCTGACAGAAAGAAGCAAAAATCCACCTCGCGATCCAATTAATGCTTTATTATCTTTTGTTTACACATTACTTACTAATGAATGTGTTTCCGCCTGCGAAAGCGTTGGACTCGATCCGCAAATGGGCTTTTTGCACGCCCTACGCCCAGGTAAACCATCTCTAGCACTAGATTTAATGGAAGAATTGCGATCGCCTCTGGCAGATCGTCTGGTTTTAACCTTAATCAATCGGGGACAAATTAAACCAGACGATTTCACTGAACGTCCGGGGGGTACAATTTATCTTTCTGAAGACGCTAGAAAAGCAATTCTCACAGAATATCAAAAACGAAAACAAGAAGAAGTAACTCATTCGTTTATTGGTTCTAAAATTCCTCTGGGTTTAGTTTCTCATGTACAGGCGCGGTTGCTGGCAAGGCATTTACGAGGAGATGTACCGAGTTATCAACCTTTTATTTTGCGAGGTTAATTTTATGGATATTCTAGTAACTTATGATGTGAATACGGAAACCACGGAAGGACGCAAACGCTTGCGTCAAGTGGCTACTGTTTGTAAAAATTACGGTCAGCGCGTTCAATATTCTGTGTTTGAATGTCGTGTAAATGAGATGCAGTATGAGATTTTTCAAGCTCAATTGATCAAAATTATTGATAAGCAGACGGATAGTATTCGGTTTTATCGTTTGTTTTCCCCGCGAGAAAAGTATGTAGAATCTTTTGGCGTTGATAAGTATACTGATTTTGACAAGCCTTTGATTCTGTGATTTTCTCGCGAACCTATAGCGGAGGATATTTTCCGCTATAGGTTCGCAATCGCTTTCTGAATAATGGTTTGGGTGTAGTTTTAACTTTTTGGATTTGACTTCTATGGGTATCTAGATCGGGGGTTCGCGCAATAGTAACGGCAAAGGCTTATCTAGATTGGGGTTAGAATAAACACTGTTGCGGTCGTCCTTCGGGGCGATCGAGGATTGAAACATCATAATTATGATCGATAATTTGTGTTGCTGTCAGTTGCGGTCGTCCTTCGGGGCGATCGAGGATTGAAACATGCCAACTATTTGAAATGCACCGATCGAAAAGGTTGCGGTCGTCCTTCGGGGCGATCGAGGATTGAAACGTTAGATAATTTAATCCAACTATATTCGTCAGTTAAGTTGCGGTCGTCCTTCGGGGCGATCGAGGATTGAAACTAAAATTTCTTTAACATCTGAAAATACACTCATTTGGTTGCGGTCGTCCTTCGGGGCGATCGAGGATTGAAACTAATCCAAAATCATGTGGATCATACCGTTCATAAGTTGCGGTCGTCCTTCGGGGCGATCGAGGATTGAAACTAGGTTTACAAGAATATTTAGATTGAGAGTATAGGTTGCGGTCGTCCTTCGGGGCGATCGAGGATTGAAACAGTTATAGAAATACAAGGCAATATTGAATTTTGAGTTGCGGTCGTCCTTCGGGGCGATCGAGGATTGAAACATATTGACAAAATTAAACTGACTTAAAGTAAAGATTTTAGTTGCGGTCGTCCTTCGGGGCGATCGAGGATTGAAACACTTTCAAAGGTGTAGCAAAGCATAGAATTGCTCAAGTTGCGGTCGTCCTTCGGGGCGATCGAGGATTGAAACACTTTCAAAGGTGTAGCAAAGCATAGAATTGCTCAAGTTGCGGTCGTCCTTCGGGGCGATCGAGGATTGAAACAAAAATTACCGCATTTGAAGGAGTTTGAATGGATAAGTTGCGGTCGTCCTTCGGGGCGATCGAGGATTGAAACTAAATTACCTTTTTCGTCTCTACTATCAAAAACTTTATGTTGCGGTCGTCCTTCGGGGCGATCGAGGATTGAAACTAATATTGGCTGTGCCATACTATCAATATTATCTTGAGTAGTTGCGGTCGTCCTTCGGGGCGATCGAGGATTGAAACTTAAATGGAGAAACTTGGGCATTTGCAGCTAATGGTTGCGGTCGTCCTTCGGGGCGATCGAGGATTGAAACTTTTGCTCCTTGGTAGACTGAGAAGAGCTTTGGTTGCGGTCGTCCTTCAGGGCGATCGAGGATTGAAACAGGCTCTCCTGGTCGTCGGGGTAAATAATGTTCAGTTGCGGTCGTCCTTCGGGGCGATCGAGGATTGAAACAGGCAGATAGTTTAAAGAGAAGATCTACAGTGGCGCAGGTTGCGGTCGTCCTTCGGGGCGATCGAGGATTGAAACTTAAATGGAGAAACTTGGGCATTTGCAGCTAATGGTTGCGGTCGTCCTTCAGGGCGATCGCCAATCAAGCAGCAACAGAAGACGAACAATTCAGTTTCACTTTCTCCGAAAATACCTTTAATAATGTAAACGATAAGGGTGAAGTCATCGGTTATAAAGACTGGCTATTTCAAACATAAATACAGTTTTTCTCTGCATGTTTGCCTCTGGAGACTAACCAATCGAAATAGAAAGTTTTATAAGGTTTATTCATTAAATCGCGTTCGCCATGAATTTCCTCGTTACCAATATGAATATAAGTAACTCCAGTATCTAAAATCTCGTCTTCATCTGGTGCCTAACTATGTCCTGCATCAACTCCTCCTGGGTCTTCGGTTCTAAGAGTCATCCAAGCAGTAATTAACGCGAGTTCGGGATAAGAAAAAGAGCAGATAGTAAGCTAGAACTGTCTAAAAGTCGTTTCATCGCCTAAGTTTGTAGTAAATAAGTTCTTCTACTCTGGCTCAATTAATTAAATCTGGGTGCGATTTAATATCGATAGGATGTACCATATCCTTTAATTCGCTTCATCACAGTTACCAAATATTAATCAGAACTTACGCACAAGTTTTTGGTTGTGGTTGGGTAAAGGTTAAAGGTCTACGCAAGTAGTTAATTAATCCTTTTCCCATTTCCCTTTTCCCATGCCAAACCTTTGATTTTTGTTGACTGAGTAAGTCCTAATGGTTATCTGTCATCTGTCATAGTCTATTGGGTTAGGATTTGGTGCGCTCCGAAGGCTACACGAAGTGTAATCGCGTAGCGTACCCGAAGGGTAAGTTGATTTTATTAACCAGCCTTTTAGTACGATCTCAACTTATAAACTGGTTCAATCGCTACAACAGCAGGATCTTGCTCTAGTTGTGCTAATACCTCATAGGGGATATTGGCGGTAAAGATTAATGGACTGATTCTGGTACGAACTTCGACACTAGAAGGCACGTATCCTTCCTGAGAAACCTTAACTGTTGCCACAAAAGGCTCTTCTTGATTCAGCCCTCTTTGAGCTTCTCCACTTAACCTCAGCTTTGAATGTTGAGGAGTGACGTACTCAACCCTGTACTTTGAACTGTTATCTTGTTTGTCTGAAGACATGGTGTATTTAGATAGAGGTACAACTAATATCAATATTGAACCTAACAAAATTATAACTTTGTACCATGCATTCATGAGCTAACTCCTACTACAGATCACCCGCGTACTTGCTGTACCGATGCGCTTGCATCCACTCGTCCATTACCGTAGCGGTCATCCCACGCCATACTAGGTGGATTTGAGCGCGCATTCTTAGCTAAAATGTCACGAATTTGTTCAACCGTAAGCTCTTTATTTAGACTACGGGCTTCGGCCAGCACAAGGGCTACAACTCCAGTGACGGCAGGAGCAGCCATACTGGTTCCTGACATACGGGTAATCCCTACCCGTGTTGATGAATTAGCAGCCCAGACATTATGTCCAGGTGCGCTGATTTCTGGTTTTTGTCTTCCATCTCTGGTCGGTCCAGCACTAGAGAACCAAGATAGGGGTTGTCCAGCCGTGTGAGCATCGTACGAACCCACGACTATGTTGTGCTGTCCGCAGGAAATTGAGCCGAGAGTATGAGAATTATCATGGGGAGGAGCAAAACTAGACTGTCCAGGATCGTCTCGTTCGATCCAGGCATGAAATTGACCGTTATTGATCGCAACACCATGCAGACGAAGCTTAAGCTCTGTCGGTAGACTCGAAGACATAGCCCTAGTATTCATGAAAATCCCAATGGTATTGTCGCCATTGTTAGGATCTCCTTGGCGATGGGCAGCGAAAAAGAGTAGCTCGTTTGCCTCGTTGAAAATCTCCGCCGAAGCACCTAAGTCTACTGTGCCAATACTTTGCTCATCTTGATCGATCAACTCTAGCTGTAGCTGGTCATCTTTGCTGTACCAGATTTCAAGTTCGTTATGAGTAAAATCAAATTGACCGATTTGCCAGATAAGATCGACGAAGCTTCCTTCCGTAACCTGACCACTGGCATGAATTCCGTCATTGTAAGAGTTACTAGCTGCAATAACTACAGCGCGGTTAGGTTGGGCAGTGACAACCGCATCAATTCCCTGTTCGACCAGGTTGGTGCCGTCATGAGGACCACCATTAGTTCCCAGACTAATATTAATTACACAAGGTTGGTTTCCAGCTTGCTCAAAAATAAATTGGATTGCCTCTAGGAGTTGTACCGAACCTCCAAAATTAGAGTCAATCACCTCAGTCCCTTCCCAAGCTATGTCACTGGCACTGATTTGGACAAAAATTATATCTGCATTGGGAGCAACACCTGGGACACGGCTACCGTTGCCATTACCACAAGCAATATCCATCACATGAGTTCCATGACTTGCCCTGCCAGGATCGTAGCCCAAGCTAAGATAGGGTTCTGATGAGCGTAGTGCAGCATTAATGTCAGTTTGAGTGTAAACTTTACCGTATCCAAAAGGACTGGAGCCTTCAGATAAGGCGGTCTGATCCCAAAGTGCTAGAATGCGAGTACTGCCATCAGGATTACGAAAGTTATTATGGAGAAAATCACATCCGTAATCAATGATACCAACAACAACACCTTTTCCCTGTTGTCCTTGAGCAGAAGGAGGTAGCAAATCTACCCGCGCTTTGATTTCTTCAATTGTGGACTTTAGTGTTGGTTTGAGGAGTTGAGTTGCTTTTAGACTTTGGACGTAGGGAAGTTGTCGTAGTATTTGCACTCGGTCGAGCGGTATTCTGGCGGTCACAATATTAGCATCATCAGGTGTAGTTCCAAGATTAGCTCCTGGAAAAACTTCGCTTCGATTTAGCCAGCTTGTTAGATTGGAAACCTTAGCAATAACCGCAATTTCTCCTTTTGCTGTTGAGGATGTGACAGGAGGCACTATTCCTCTAGCTCTGCGAGCCAAATCCACTTGTATTCTTGGATCAATTTCAGTAAAAACTTCTTGCAATTGTATCCGCATATTGCTACCTCATTCTTTGACTTTTCTATGGGGTCAGAATTACTTCCCTAAAATTTTTTCTTATGCACCTCTTCTAAGATATTTTTTGATGCAGTGGTAGTTTTTTACAACGGCGCGTCTGAATTATTTAGACAAAATAATTCTGTATATTTACCCTATGTAATTGGTTATGTTATCTAAAATTATTCCGTATATTTTTCTGTATTAATCCGTTGCACAGCATTTCTTAATCTTTAATTGAATGGTTAATTAAACGGTTTAGGCTGAACCACCTTTATCTCCACTGTTCCCACCGCATATTGATCTTAAGAAATGCGATCGCACTCCTCGGTAAGAATCCGGGGGCAATGTTACTAGATACGGTGATTCATCAGAAACAGGCGTCGCTGATACTTCGGGACAATCGGCTACAGTATGGGACATATTAGGAAGACCTGCTAGTAAGTCGGCATCGGAATACGAACGAAGAACTGTTTAAAGAAATGCTCAAACAACTGCCATGACCAAAAGACAGCGAAAATACCTAGATGACTCTCTAGCTAGTGAATTTGTATTTGGTGACAACAAACCAGAGGCAGAAGCAGCAACACCAGAAGAAGTAACTACCGTCGAGTCAGAAACAACACCTATTGCACCTATGTCAGACAAGCCAGTTGAGAACAAAAGTAAAGAATTAAGCCTGATGGAAAAGTTACAGGTAGAAGCCAAAAAAGGAACTAAGCGTTTTACTATTGACTTGAGAAAGTCAGTATACCGTAAGTTATCGATTTTGTCTGCCAGGACTGGTAGAAGTAAGGCGGATATTATCCGTATGGTTTTGGATGATGTAAGGTGCGGATGTTGAGGAGTAAGGGGCATTACATAATTGTCCTATCATTCAAACCAGTCAAATAAAGTTAAAGACTTGCAACCAATCAAAAAAATCTCTCTTTAGGATCGTGTTTATTTTTCTTTTAACTGTGAAACTAAATGATAAATACAATCATAGAGAGTATGGAAAAGACGTTATTCGATAAATTCTTCCGTGACAGCAATGGTAATATTGTTATTGCTCAACCACCAAACTTACCTATTATTGTCTGGGGTGTAGCTAGCTTGCTGAAACTATTTTTTACAAGTGGCTTAACCAATGTGGGCTTAGACCTAATAGCTTTTGGCTCTTTGTTTACTTGGGCGTGGCTTGAATTATTTCAAGGCGTTAATTATTTTCGCAGGATGCTAGGTTTCGTTGTGTTAGTTGGATTTGTTGGGTTAAGAATTTTCGGTAATAACACAATTTAAACTTTAATTGCTGCTGCTCCCCAAGTTGCCTTACTATCAGGAAAATTGCCTGTGAAAACCAAAGCGATCGCCAATATTTCCACCGGCGATCGCTCTAGTTTGTAATCATTTCTTCCTCAAAACTTTTAATATTTCTCTAACAGATACTTTCTCGGTGTTGGGTAGTGTACTAACTTATGTACAGTTTTGTAATTTGACATAATCTTCATTGAAAGACAAAGCTTTTAAAAGATTTTCACTCGTCGTAGTCCAACCCACAATTCCTCCTTGAGCGCGAATCATCTCTAAGGTAGATTTTTTAAATTCAGGAAAATAGCTGGCGGTGGCATCTTCAACTAACAAACATTCATAACCGCGATCATTAGCTTCGCCCATGGTTGTCTGTACGCAAACCTCAGTAGTAATCATATGGTTGGGCTGGAATTAAGACCATTGCTTAATTTATTACTTATTACTTCATTGCGATCGAGATTGATCTCATTTCCCTGCTTAAAACTAATATCCCGCCATGCGTTGACCAATAGTATTGATATCTGCAAGTGCGATCGCATAGCTTGAGAAGTTCGTCTAAGTCTTCACAAAAATGGCGGCGTGGAAGCGCCCCTTCTTTATAATCCGGGGAGGAAACGTCGCCACGCCGCCGCTAATTGTGAATAAAGTTTATTGCCAGCTCGCTATTAACTAAAGTGCCATCCTTGGCCAAATCCCACGCACTTTAGTCGTGGGATGAGCTTAAGAGTTGCCTGATAGATTGCACCGTTTACTAAAATTTCTCCACAGATAGCCGAACGCTGACCTAATAGTATTTCTACCAGTTCTTTTTGCCCATTCCTTGATATTCCTGCAATCCCAACAATTTCACCGCTATTTACTGTTAGATTTACGCCTTTAACTGCTGGAAGTCTATCATCTCGATCAGCGAAACATTTTTCATTTCTAAAACAGTTTTACTAACAGAAATTACTGTTTTTTCGATCTGTTGCAACTCGCCCTTTTCACCCATCATCATTTCGGCTAAGTCAGCAATATTTTAAATCTTTGACTAAGCCATTTCCGGCTAACTTGCCTTTACGCAATACGCTGACTTCATCGCAGAAAGCCATTACTTCTAAAATTAAAATGCGACACTTATGAGCATCACGGGTACTATTAATTTGACACGATCGCCGGTCAATAACTACTTCACCCTCAGTAGGCTGATAAAAACCCATAATGCACTTGACCAAAGTGCATTTACCTGCTCCGTTTTCTCCTAATAAAGCCCGAACAGTTCCTGGCTTGATTTTCATGGTTACGCGATCGAGAGCCACAAAACTACCAAACCTCTTGGACATATTAACCGTCTCTAATGCTGGAAGCATCTTGGTATGGTTCTGGTTGCTTGCAGTCATAGCCCTCATAAATCACCTCGATCAATGGCTGTAATCTGATGGGTTTTAGATTGACAGAATTAAGCTGAAAATTATGTATTTAAGATTACAAGACTACTTTTTAGGATTTATCTTAAAGAAACAATACACAAAATAATTTGAGAATATTGTTTAAGCTCAATTAAGATTTATTGGCTATTATTTTTAATTAATATTGTTTTCTGCAATTCCAATTGGTATTTACTTTGGTTATTAAGATCGCTCAACACTTGTGAAGTTGCAAATTCAATTTTTTCAATATCAGAATAAAACTGGCTAATAATTTTGCGTAACCCTAAAGTTGCCTCGCGAATATTTTGCAGAGCTGGTAATAGTTGCTTAGAAAACAATAACGGATGCCCTAATTTGCCTTGATAAAAAGGTGCTGTAATTAAAGCTGATTTTTGATAATAAGCCTGTAATAAAGTTTGATAAATATCAGCCGACCGAGGCTGATCGACAGCCGAAATAATAATAGTAGAAAAATCCCCTGGAAGAACTTGTAATCCAGTTAAAATTGAGCTGGTTTTACCGCGATCGCACCGATGATTAATCACAACCCAACTACCATCGGGACAATCAGATTGCCGATGAGCATTATGAGAACCCAAGACAATAATTGGCGTAATCCCAGCTAGTAAAAATTGTTCTGCTTGGTAGCGTAGTAAAGTTTGATGATTGTGCCAGAGTAAAGTAGTTTTGCAAGTTCCCATACGAGTAGATAAACCTGCTGCCAAGATTAAAGCAAAGTTTCGCTTATCAGGACTAGTAGACGTAGGCATAAATAAATCCACCATTAGTAAATCTTAGAAGCCGCGCAATTAAGTATTCTGACTTCCGCGTAGCGATACTAGCCTCTGTTGACGAGACGCGATTACCCTTTGGGTACACTTCGTCGGGCATACAGCAATTCTCCTACATGAACTGTAGACCTTGTTTTTGAGTGTTGCATTCGTTCGCAAAGAGGCAAACCCGTACCGCCACGACGTACTTTAATTAATTCACCACAGATACTAACGGCAATTTCTTCAGGAGTTAGCGCACCAATATCTAACCCTATAGGTGCATAAAAATTTGGCAATCTTTCTAGCGATATTCCTTGCTGCTGTAGCGCTTGATGAATCATGCGGATACGCTTCTGACTGCCGATCGCACCGATATACTGATAAGCCAAAGAACGTTGTAAAATAGCCTGTAATGCTTCAAGATCTTGTTGGTAGCCTCGGGTTACTAGAGCTATATAGAGTCGGGCATGATTGGCTAGAGTAGCTAAAGTTTCAGTAATAGATTGAGATAAAAGTACTGCTTGAGGAAATCTTTGGGGAGTCACAAATTCAGGGCGATCGTCCTGTACGGCGATTTGAAACCCAGCCAAATTAGCAATTTGTGCCAAAGCTACAGCTACATGACCACCACCGATAATTAATAAAATAGGTGGCGGTTGGATTGTTTCGACAAAAGAGGTTGAGGTGTACGGAAGTTTTGGGCAACGCCCATACGGAAGTAGAGAATTTTTAATTTCCTTAGACAAATCTCGATCGCTAATTAAATAAGGTTGAGTATTATTAGTCAAAGGCGTAATTAATTCAGCAGATTGACCAGTTTTAAATAATTCCAGAATTTTGGTTACTAGGGCGATCGCCTTTTCCCCCGACCATTTTTCCAACCATACCTGTACTTTTCCCCCACAGACTCCTTGAATATCTTGACCAGGCGTACCAGTAAGATCGATTTCAACTAGCTGTTTTGCTTCTGTCTCTAGGATCGATAATGCCCGTTTAATTACCTTACTTTCGCCCGCACCACCGCCGATAGTACCAATAATGCTGCTATCAGCACAAACAGCCATCTTTGCCCCGACTTCTCTGGGCGCAGAACCAATAACCTTAACAATAGTCGCTAATACTACTGATTCTAATTCTAATCGGTGTTTTAACTGTCGATAAAAAGTGCGCTCGTTCATTATCAATGATCCATTGTCAATTGTTCATTACTCATTGCTTGCCAGACTCGTTCGGGAATCATCGGTAATTGACGTAACCTAACTCCTGTAGCCTGTGCCACGGCATTAGCGATCGCTGGGGCAGCACAGTTAGTCCCAATTTCACCAATACCTTTAGCCCCAAAAGGGCCATAAGGATCGGCCTGTTCGATTAAAAATACTTCCGTTGGCGGAACATCCGTAGCAGCAGGAATACGATAGGTGCGTAAGCTGGGGTTGAGTATCTTACCTTGTCCATCAAAGCGTAGTTCTTCAGCCAGGGCGTATCCCAAGCCCATAACCAAACCTCCGATAGCCTGTCCGTGACAAATGCGAGGATTAATTGCCTTACCAATATCGATCGCCTCGGCGCAGCGCAATACTGTTATCCTTCCTGTTTCGGTGTCTACCTCCACTTCTACGCCTAAAAAGGCAAAGGTTAAAGAAGAGCGATCGCTGGTATGTTCTAATTCTACTTCTAATAATTCTCCTCTTGCTGCTGTTTGGGCTAATTTCTCCAGAGTTATTTTGGCAGATGGACTAAATATTTTATTTTCGTCTAACTCCAATTGGGCCAAATCAGCTTCAATAATTTCGGCTGCGGTTTTAAGAAGGTGCGATCGCAATTTTTGGGCAGCTAAATTTACCGCTTGTCCAGAAATAAAGGCAGTAGCCGAGGCATAAGAACCCGCATCAAAGGGCGTATGATGAGTATCTGCGCTAATTAGCTTAATTTTTTCTACCGTTGTTCCTAATACCTGGGCTGCTATTTGTCGCAAAGATGTATCCGAACCAGTACCGACATCTACCGAACCCGTTCGCAGTTCGTATAGTCCATCTGGCATTAAAGATAGTTTGACGCTGGCTAAATGAATTTTGGCTAAACCACTAGCTTGCATAGTCGCCGCAAAACCAACGCCGCGCTTTAGATGTCCTGACTCTGGCTGTTTGACTGGATCGTAATCTAACGCCTGGGTAACTTTTTCAATACATTCATCAAGGGCGTAGCTGCCAATAATATGAAAATGTTCTTCTCGACCAATTAGAATTTCATCTTTGGCGGTAATTAGATTATGCTGACGCAGCTTGATCGGATCAATATTTAATTTACTAGCAATTTCATCGAGTTGAGATTCCATCGCAAACGTGCCTTGAGTCGCCCCGTAGCCCCGAAACGCACCTGCGGGCATAGTATTGGTATAAGCCACCGTTCCTTTATAAGACTGATTGGCACAGCGATATAAGCCGAGAGGAAAACAACCAGTCAAGAAAACTACTGTTTCTGCATGATTCCCATAAGCCCCCGTGTTAGAAATCGCCTCCATCTCTTGTGCCACCAGCGTACCATCGTTTTTTACACCCGTTTTCAGTCGGATATTCATTGCGTGACGGCTATTAGTAGCGGTAAATTCTTCTTCTCTAGTAAATCGCCACTGAACAGGCTTGCCCGTTTTTAAGGTTGCTAATACACATAAGTCTTCGGTCAATATTTCCTGCTTGTTCCCAAAACCACCGCCTAACTGAGGTTTATAAACCCGAATCTTTTCTTTGGGTAAGTCAAACAGTTCCGATAGCAATCTTTGGCAGTGAAATGGTACTTGGGTACTAGAACGAACAACTACAGTACCGTTTTCATTTTGCCAGCTAATACTAGCGTGGGGTTCTAAATGGACGTGCTGTACGGCGGGTAAAATATAGGTATTTTCAATAATTAAATCGGCTTGGGCAAATCCTGCTGTCAAATCGCCTTTATCTAAAACTACTTGACCAGCAATATTATGAACTGCATCTTGTATTTGACTTGATTCTGGTTCGTCATGAATTACCACTTCTCCCTCGATCGCTTTTAGGGGATTAATTACATGAGGCAAAATTTCATAATCAACCTTAATTAATTCGCAAGCCCTAGCGGCGATCGCTTCTGTATCAGCTACTACTGCTGCCACGCGATCGCCGATAAACCGTACTTTGTTATCTAATAAGTAATGGTCTAAAGGATCGGGTACTGGTGCGCCATGTCCTGCGGTACTATAAGCTCGTCGGGTAACATCTTTATGGGTGAAAACTGCCTCAACCCCTGCCAATGCTTGGGCTTTTGACGTATCTATCTCGCGAATATGGGCATGAGGATGGGGCGATCGCAATACTTTAAGATGTAATAAGCCAGTCGGCGACCAGTCTGTGGTATATACTGGTTTGCCCGTAACTAAATCAGGACCATCTTGTTTGGGAACGTCTTTTCCTACCTGCCCTTCTTGGGCAGTTATGGGTTTGAGTAAATTATCATTACCGCATTCGAGAACGCTATCAATAATCGCCTGATAACCAGTACAGCGACAAAGATTACCTTCTAATTCTGCCCTCAACTCCGCTTCCGATTCATACTCCAGCTTACTTGCCGTCATAATCATCCCTGGAGTACAGTAACCACACTGAAAACCTTGCTTAACTAAAAAAGCTTGCTGCATCGGAGATAGCCTGCCATTTTCTAAACCCTCAATAGTAGTTATCTGATGACTATCTGCCCGCATCGCGGGATAGATACAGCTATGAATAGGTCGATCATCTAGCCACACCGTACAGCTACCGCAGTCTCCTGACTCACAAACGCGATGCACTCCTGCGTATCCTAAGCTGCGGAGTAAAGTTAATAAACTTGTTCCTGGGTTACAGTTGGTGCTATAGGCTTGGTTGTTTACCTGAAAATTTAATAAATCTGGCATGGTTTTTGATAATTTTATGTCGGGGCAATGAGAGAATTGGCCCGACGATTTAATATCGGCGTTTTCCATTTATCCCTGTGGTTAGTTCAGTAATTCCTCGCTGCATCAACACCTGAGTGACCTGACGACGATATGTTGCACCACTTCGTTCATCATCGATGTAGATGTGTAAGGGCATTTTGTGAATCGCCCCGACGATTTGTTCGGGGGTTGGTACGCTATCAAATTCAATTAAACACGGCGATTTTACACTACCGCCAATGCCGAACCTGACTTGCTGGGTTTGGGGATGATAAGCTGTTACCACGATCGCGATCGCATATCCTGCCGTACAGACCGCCATCCGTTTAAAGCTAGTCTGCCACTGCGATAGATTCGAGATGGGAATTTTAATTCTGCGTAATACTTCCCCTGGCTGCAAAACTGTCTGTTGTGGTGCGGTTTGAAAATTAACTGCATCTACAAAATAAGGTTCGTGGTTGTTAGGTCGCCAAATTTCATAGCTGGCATTCAAGACAATCATCGCCGGGATAAAAGTACTGGCACTTAATGCCAAACAAATGTTCCCTCCCACCGTAGCAGTATGGGATAACTTAAAAGAAGCTAGTTCTCTCACTGCATCTTTTAGGGCTTTTGTTGCCGACCAGGGTATGGGAAAAGAGAAGTCTAGCAAATCGTTTTGAATGCAGGTTGCCCCGATCAATAAGCCTTGGGGGGTAACTTCTATTTCTGACCAGTTAAACTGCTGCATATCCACCAGGGTTTTGACCTGGGGTTGGACTTCGTTAAAAATCCAGGTACCGCCAGCCAGCCAATTCCAGTCAGGTTGCCAATCTGATACTTCTGTTAATGATTTCGGTCGCAGATAGGTTTCAACGCTATACAAATCCATGGCAAGCGACTTTTATTTTGTATGATTATCTATCTTGCTGCGAAACTAATGTGCATACTGTATGCAATGTGTCAGAACTGAAATTTTATTAAAGTTAATTTGAATTAAATAATCAATAATCTATCTCTTCTACTCAAAGCTGTCTAAAAGGATATCTATTTTAGCAGCAGTATCTCAGCTCAGATTTGTTCTCCTCGCTTGATAAATGGGCGAAATTGGCACGTAATCAGAATAAATACTAGGTTTCACAACCCCGCGCCGATGCAAGGCGTTTCTCTTCAGTTTTTGAGGACAAAGGAATGCTGAAATCATAGTAGCAAGTAGTAACTAACTACTAAATCCGTATAGAAATAAATAAACTATGAAAGTAACCCGTAAAAATAAAAGTTAGTATAAATATACTAACTGCTAAAAGCAACCATGAAAGAATTCATCCGAGACTTACCTAAAGCAGAACTACATCTACATATTGAAGGTACACTTGAGCCAGAAATGATGTTTGAATTGGCTCAACGTAACAATATAGATATACCCTATAAATCGGTGTCAGAAGTAAAAGAAGCCTATAATTTTGAGGATCTACAATCTTTTCTTAACATCTATTATCAGGGGTCGGAAGTATTACAGCAAGAACAAGACTTTTACGATTTAACCTGGGCATATCTGGAAAAAGCTGCCAGTCAAAATGTGCGACATACGGAAATATTTTTCGATCCGCAATCTCATACAGATCGAGGTATTGCCTTTGAAACCATCTATCAAGGAATTTATCGAGCCTTACAGGCTGGTAAAGATCGACTTGGCATCTCCAGTCAGTTGATTCTCTCTTTTCTGCGCCATCTTAGTGCCGAACAGGCATTTGCCACCTTAGAACAGGCACTACCTTATAAAGATAATATTCTCGCAGTTGGTTTAGATTCTGCCGAACAAGGTAATCCTCCTGCTAAATTTAAAGCAGTTTTTGATCGCGCTCAAGCAGAAGGGTTTTTAACCGTTGCTCATGCAGGAGAAGAAGGGCCACCCGAATATATCTGGGAAGCGATCGATTTACTAAATGTATCGCGGATCGATCATGGTGTTCGCTCGATGGAAGACTTGAAATTAGTCGATTATTTGGCAAATAAGCAAATTCCTTTAACCGTCTGTCCCCTCTCTAATGTTGAGCTTAAAGTGTTTGACTCGATGGCAAAACATAATCTAAAAAAACTTTTAGATTTGGGGATCTGCGTCACGGTAAATTCTGATGATCCTTCCTATTTTGGCGGTTATATTGCTGAGAATTATCAAGCAGCACAGTCAGCTTTGAATTTAACTAAACAAGAGCTTTATCAGTTGGCCAAAAATTCTTTTCAAGCTTCTTTCTTGACACCAGAATCTAAGCATAAGCTAATTGCTGAGTTGGATGATTATTATCAGAGATCTTCAACCCAAATAGCTAAAAGCTAATAACTAAAAGCTAAAAGCTAATAGCTTTTGGATAACTAAAATCTATTTCCAATTTAGTCTGCCGATTTAGCTACTTCGGCTACTTTTTCAAAGGCTTGAGGATCTACCATAGCTAGCTGGGCTAACATTTTACGATTTAAACCTACTTCAGCTTTTTTTAGTTGGTGAGTTAACTTGCTGTAGCTTAAACCGTTCATTCTGGCTGCTGCATTGATGCGAGTAATCCAGAGACGGCGAAAATCACGTTTGCGCTTACGGCGATCGCGATAGGCATTACGCAATGCCTTCATTACCTGCTGATTAGCAGTACGAAATAGTTTGGAATGAGAACCACGGAAGCCTTTAGCCAGCTTCAGGATTTTTTTACGACGTTTGCGGGCAACATTACCCCGTTTGACTCTACTCATAGTTAAATATTTATGGATCTTGTTTTATGGAAGTTACAACTAAATTTAAGACTAAGTTTTAGTTGAAATAAAGTCTTGTTTAGCTGTAGGGCATCATGATGCGTACTGCTTTTTCGTCAGTCTCGTGTACTACAGCCATGTTAGATAATCGACGACGAGTACGCTCTTTGCTTTTACGTTCTAGTAGGTGATTCTTAAACGCCTTGCGACGCATGATTTTTTTGCCACTGCCAGTAATGCGAAAACGCTTGGCAGCAGACTTTTTAGTTTTGAGCTTAGGCATGAACTACAGATAATTAGACACAATTTACAATTATACTCTGGGTCTAATGTCAATTACAAATCAATTTGATATTTAGCAAAAATTATTGAAAAAAAGCTTAAAGCTTATTCAATGCCGACATAAGAGCCTGTTGTCCTGTAGTTTGATATATCTGAGTTAGATATTGCTGAACTGCTGCGGCATCAGCAGGAGGTAGAGGCATTGCTCCTAAAAGATCTAAAATTGTTTTCTGCTCCATTGGTGGCACGATCGCAACTAAGCTAGATTCCAAAGATTCGTTATATTGCCAAAAGCCCTTAGTTTTGACTCCCGCGTCATTGGCTGTAGCTGTAGCCGAATTGATGGTTGTAACTATTGTTGGTTGGGTAGTTGTTTTAGTAGCCTTGGCTTTTTGACTACGAATTTGGCGTAAACGTTCAATAATTTGATTTTTAGTCCGCCCTCTTAACTGAAAAATAATAAAAGGATCTTCACTAAAGCGATCGCCTAATTGATAGTAAACCGCTGCAATATGCTTACAAGGATTAGCTTTATCGGGGCAGCTACACCGAGAGCGTACTTCGTTGAGGGTAAAAGGAAATAAGCTCAAACCGCTGGCGGTAAATACAGCCTCGATAGTTTCGGGCATTTCCCCTGCTAGGAGTTGCGCCGAGAAAACCGCCTTCTCCGACATTTTGGTAATGACAAAATCCCAGTCTTCGTTACTAAAAGAGTCTAAGGACAAAGATACTCGATAGGGTTCAGCATCACTTCCTTGCACTACTGCTTTAGCTCTAGAATCAGTAAACTCCATGTTGAGAACATTGCCTTCTCTAGCATAGCTTCGCCCTCTTTCCAAACGCTTTTTAAATCGATAGGAGTTGAGCAAATCTAACCATCGCTCTACCCACCATTCCTGCTTTTCTACTTCAAAGTTAATCATTTTTTTTAGCTGTTAGCTATTAGCTATTAGCCGTTAGCTTTTTTTAGTAAACAAATAATCCAGTAGAATAATCATAATTAAAGCAACTATCAACTGGCTGATTTCCTGTTATCAATACCCAAAGAGCGATCGCTATTGTCTCACCTTATAAAAAGTTTCTAAACTATCGCGATCGCCTACAAATCTCCAGTGCCAGGGTTCATAACTGACTCCCTGTTTATTACCGAGAGGAAAAGATAGCTCAAAACTATATTTTAAGGCATTTTGCTCTAACCAACGAAAGGCAGCAGTTTCAGCAAATTCCGTCTCCAGATTAGTTGCAGGAGCATTACCATCTCCAAGATCGACCGCATAGCCTGTATGATGTTCGCTATAGCCAGGAGGCGCGCTAACTTCGGCGCGTTTAGTAGCATCCTGTACTTTTTGTTCTTTTACTCCAAAAAATAGTTGTTCTTGAGTCTTGGCATCACGGAAGGCAGAAATAGGAACTAAGATTACTCCATCAGCTTTAGCAGCAGCCTGCATTTGCAGAAATTTTTTGGCAGCAGCAGAGCGCATTGTCAAGCTACCATCAGCCGTGATTGTCTTTAATTGCGATCTGGGAGCAACATTATAGGGTAAATGACCTAAGAGATCTCCTTTGCCAGGCTGTTTTTCTGGTTTTGTTTCAGCCTGAGGAGAAGTAACGGCAGTTTTTTGTGGTTGTTCTAGTTTGACTTCAGGCTGGGAAGATCTCAATTCAAGAGAATGGTCAATTGTTTGTCGAGCCGACTTATTGGAAAATGAAAATAACCATACCGATACTAATCCCACTATGCCAAGACACAATATTATGCCTAATATTAGGGGTATAGACAGGGTGAATCCTGATTTTTTCGGTTGCTCTACATTCTCTCTTATCGCCTCTGGAATTTCAATTTCGTCCATAGTATTTGTCAACAACTAAATGTTTTCTCGCTAGTTATTGGTTTTTTGGGCAACATTGTCTTGTTGGGCAGCTAGATATACTGCCTGAGCTACTGCTGTTGCCACCCGGGGATCGAACACTGAAGGAATAATATGCTCTCGGTCAAGATCGGTATCATCAATTAAAGTAGCGATCGCTTTGGCAGCTTCCAGGTACATATTTGTGGTAATCGCCGAAGCTCTACAGTTTAATGCACCACGGAAAACTCCAGGAAAGGCTAACACATTATTGATTTGGTTAGGATAATCGCTTCGACCTGTTGCCATCACTGCTACGTTATCATAAACAAGTTCGGGCTGAATTTCGGGAATTGGATTTGCCATCGCAAATACAATTGGTTGTTCTGCCATTGTATGTACCATTTCGGGAGTGACAACTCCTGGCGCACTAACCCCTAAAAAGATATCAGCATTTTTCATGGCATCAGCCAAGTTACCGCTCTCGGCTACAGCAAACTTTTGCTTTTGCTCGTTTAGATCTTCACGCTGATGGTCGATAATTCCTTTGGAGTCACAAATTACAATCTTGTTAGCTCCTGCTTTACGCAGGAGTAAGGCGATCGCAATGCCAGCAGCCCCCGCCCCATTAATCACAATCTTCACCTCAGCTATTTCCTTACCGACTAATTTAAGCGCATTATACAAAGCTGCCAAGACGACAATGGCTGTTCCATGCTGATCGTCATGAAAAACTGGAATATCAAGCTCTTGTCTTAATCTGTGTTCGATCTCAAAACAGCGCGGTGCAGCAATATCTTCTAAATTTATCCCGCCAAACACGGGAGAAAATTCTTTAACTGCTTTAATTATTTCTTCCGTATCTTGAGTATCGAGAGCGATGGGAAAAGCATCGATTCCCGCGAATTCTTTAAATAATAAAGCCTTGCCTTCCATAACTGGCAAAGATGCTGCCGCACCTAAGTTGCCTAACCCCAAAACTGCGCTACCATCAGTCACCACAGCCACAGTATTACCTTTAATGGTTAAATCATAAACCCGTTCTGGCTGTTCGGCGATCGCTCGACAGATCCTACCAACTCCTGGAGTATATGCCATAGCCAAATCTGACTGAGAATTTAGCGGTAATTTACTCTCAACGCTAATTTTCCCGCCCTGATGAATGGCAAAGGTGCGATCGCTATAGCTGATTATCTTAACCCGAGGTAAGCTTTTGATCGCCTCAATGATTTGATCTCCCTGTTCGGTGCTAGAAGCATCAATCATTAATTCTCGCTGAGTATATTTAAGATTACGCTGTAACAGTACAATATCGCCTAAACTACCACCAAATTGAGCAATGATACTCATTACTGAAGCTAATGCACCAGGGCGATTGGGAATTTCTAACTCGATCTTTAAGCTAAAGCTGGCACTAGGGTTTAAATCTACCATTATTTATGTGTGTTGCAGAATTGATTATTGTAAACCGTTTTGTCGCTTGAAGACTGGTAAATATAGCTACTATTGATCGACAAACGATTAATGTTTTTCAATCCTTAAATTCTTCTGTTGCTGATTTGTCATATAAAACTCGATACACAGGTAGATGTTGATTTAATACATATAATTCTCTTTCTGTCGGCACTGGCAAAGGGTTAGCATCAAGCCAAGTCGTAGTGTGCTGCTGAATTAATAAAGGATTGGCAGCAAAGCGATCGCGCATTTCTACCGCCACTGCCTCTATGTCTGACTGTATGAATACTTGCCCTCCTTCGAGCAAGTGAGAGACCAAAATTGTCACTAACTCTGGCTGTATTACTCGGCGTTTGTGGTGTTTTTTCTTAAACCAGGGATCGGGAAACTGAACTGAGATTGTCTTTAAACTATTTTCTGGCAAAGATTCTAGCAATATCTTGGCTGAACTATTCATGTTGCCAAATAAATAGTGTAGATTGGTTAAACCTAATTCATCTCGAGTTTGATTAGCAGAATTAACTAACTGCTGGCGAATTTCGATACCCAGAAAATTAACCTCTGGGTTAAGCTGCGCCATATCCAATAAGAATTTACCCCGCGCCGAGCCAATATCCAAATGCCAAGGGCGCTCGTTTCGGGCATAAACTTCCTGCCAATTTGGTATCAAGATCGGCTGCTGAAACTTACGAGTCAAAGGATTAACGTGCTGGCGAATACGAATAGGCATAGAGATTGATGCGATCGCTATAAATTAAGATTCTTTAGTATCTATGGCAACCACTGTACCGCTAAAGTCGTAGATATTACCCTGTAACTGAATTGATGAACCTATTTTAATTTTTTTACTACCGTCTAATACATAACCAGTATCAGTTACTTCGGCTCTACTAGCTAAAGTAACTACAATATCTCTGATCATTTCTATTTCTGGACGCGGATCTCGAAGAGCTTTTACCGTGCCGTCTGGCTGCGGGACAACAGTTGTTCTCGGCAAAACCTTGCTAGAAACTATTTCGACTTTTCCTGCTGGTTGATTACGAATCACAACATCTGCTTGTTCTTCTGTAAATTCTTGGGCTAAAGCATCATAATTAGCCACGCTTAATCCTCTAACTAATACTTTGACTTCAATCGGTTTTTCTTTGGTTTGAGCGACAAGGCTATTAGTTAGAGGCGTACCTGGGAAAAAGAAAACACCGACAACAACCAATAAAATTACACAGGCAGCAGCCAAGTCAAGAATGCTCAACTTACCAAATAGTCTTCCTTTAGAATCAATAATCTTCATAATTAATTGTCGGAAATCTCGATATTCTACATAATTTCGTTTATATTATGTCACTAGTTAGTTGTAATCAGTCATTTGTCCCAAGTCACCAGTTGAATAGCCAGTTTTTTAATTGGCTAAATACAAAGAAAAAAATATTTTCTTGAAATTGTTTTGACTTTAGCAAAGAAAACTAGATCGGTTAGCTTTGAAGATTAGTTTTTTTTTAAGATCTAAAGATAATTAGGAATAAACAGTTTAAGGCAGTATTGCTTGTCACAAATTTTAATAAAAATTTATCAAAAGAAAAAATAGCTAATCATGAGTCAAATAACCGAAAATAACAATCAAGACTTATTTGAAATTTTAGTAGCAGTCGCCTGGATTGATGGAGAAATTCAGCCAGAAGAAAGAGAGTTTTTAGAAAAAATTGCAGCCGAACAAAATCTAAAATCGTCAACAGAAGTGAAAGAATTATTGACTAACTATCAAGCTACATCTTCCGAACAATGTTATAAACTGCTCGAAAAACATTTGGGTTCAAATCCTAATCCAGAAGACTATACAAATTTGTTGTCGGCTGTCAGCCACCTAATTTATAGCGATAACGACATTGCTACAGAAGAAGCTTCTTTGTTGACTCAGATTCAAAATCTCGATCCTCAGAATCGGAAAAAGCATTCTGTGTTTGATAAAGTAATTGGAAAAATTCAAAAACTCTATCAGGCAGGACTAAAAAATCAGTAAAAAATAGCCAGTAAGAAGTAATAATTAGACGATTTTTCTTGCTTCTCTGCACCAAATTTCTGCTATTCTTCGTTCCAGATACGTAAATAAAAATAAACAAACACCGCAGCAATCATCAATAAAATGACTGCTGCTGCTGCTGCATAACCAAATTCAAAGCGAGAAAAAGCCTGTTCATAAATATAATAAACCAACAGATTAGTTGAGTTTAACGGACCTCCTCCAGTAATAATATATACCTGTTCAAAACTTCGCAGAGTAAAAATAGCGGTGGTTAAAACAGCAAAAACTAGAGTAGGCTTTAGGCCTGGAATGGTTATATACAAAAACTTTGCCCAATCATTTGCCCCATCTAATTCAGCAGCTTCGTAATGAGACTGAGGAATAATTTGTAACCCCGCAATAAATACCACTAGATTAAAGCCCAACTGCTTCCAGCTACTTAATAAAATTAGGACTGGCATCGCCCACACAGTGCTACTTAGCCAAGAAATCGGTTCTATGCCCCATGTAATCAATAAATCATTAACTAGTCCATCGGTTTGAAATAACCAGCGAAAAGCCAATCCTACAGCAACCAAAGATGTAATTGAGGGAATGAAATAGGCTGCCCGCAAAACTCCTCGCCAAGCAAGGGAACGATTGAGTAAAACAGCTAATCCTAGAGGAATAAGTATAGTTGGAATAACCGTGGCAATAGTAAAATAAGCGGTGTTGCCAATTACTTGCCAAAAGTCCGCATCGGTAAACAACCTGAGATAATTGCGCCAGCCGATCCATTGGATTCCCGCAACGGTAAAGCTACCAGTAGTAAAGCTGAGATACAGTAAATAGGCGATAGGATAAAACAAAAAAATTCCTAACAAGATCGACGCTGGAGTAAGAAATATCCCCGCAGCTACAGAATCGCGATCGAGCCAAGAAGAGATCGGGTTTATTTTAGTCATACCTGCTTATGTTTGATATCCAATTAATCTAGCAGTAATTGTTTTAACTGGATTATCAAAAGATTTAATTTTGACTTGCTGATATCGCTTGAAGGATGTTAATGATGAAATATTTGAGCTAATTAACCCAGGTAATATTCAAATTTAGATTTAAATTGTCTGGGCTGGTATATCTGCTGTCTACTAGCTGCTTGAGGCGACAATAATTGCTCTTTAATTGCGCTAGCTAAAGCTCTACTCAAATTGACAGGAACAGCATTGCCAATCATTTTATAACCTGCATTAAGATTTTGATAGCAATAAATAAAATCATCAGGAAACGTCTGAATTCGAGCGCATTCTCTAATTGATAAACGACGATAAAAGCCAGGGGAATTAGAATCGAAAATAAATTTATCCCGCCCGACATTAATCATTTTGTTAGCTTGGGGATGGATTGGCGCATGGCGACTGCTAGCTTGAATAGTAAAAGATGGTTCGTGCCAAGACCGTACCCGATTACGAGACATATACATACTCGAAAAACCACCAGTCGCATATTCATGATTGGCAATTAGACAAGCTTGATTAGGTTTATTTTTTTCTTTGGCTGCTAAGGTTGATTCTTTTAAGTCCCAAATTGCATCTTGAAGAGTTAGTGCTTCTCGTTGCTTAATCGCCTCGAAATCAAATACTTGCCCGAGATCTTGGCGCAAACCAACAAATATGACTCGCTTTCTGTTTTGAGGTACGCCAAAATTGACTGCATCGAGTAATTTAAACCTTACCTGATATCCTGCCTCTTCCAAGGCTGCAATAATATTTTTAAGAACCTGTTCGTGCTTCATATGTAGCATTCCTGAAACATTTTCGGTTAAGAAGAACAAAGGCTGTTTATCTTGTAAAATGCGAATATATTCGAGAAACAAGCGGCCACGATCGTCTTTAATACCTTTTTGCTTTCCTGCTTCACTCCAGCTTTGGCAAGGTGGCCCTCCGACAATACCAATACATTCGGGAATGTCTGAAGAAGAGATTTTTCTAATGTCTCTTCGATCTAAATGAGTATCGGAGTGATTTAGTTCATATGTTTGCCAAATTTCTCGATCCCATTCGTTGGCCCAAACAGTTTTAAATCCAGCTTGAGCAAAGCCTAAATCTAAACCGCCACATCCGGCAAAAAAGGAGATTATATTCAAACTACTTCGCTGACTAAACAATTACTCCATTGATAATAAAATAAAGCGAGTCTAATCTTGAGCGACATTTAAATTACAATAGGAGCGCATCTGGTGACACGCTCCTACTCAAGTTAAATAATGATTTGCCTTTTATTGTCTGTTTGTTAGTATGCAAGAGTTTCTAAGGTTTCTCTAAGATAGCGTCGTACCTGTTGGTCAAGATCTACGTCGCTACTAATGTTTCTTTCTCGTTGCCAACTCTGGAAACCAGAACTTTTAGCGCTCGCCTGTCTGAGGCTGAACCAAATTGCTCGATCTTGATCTTGACCATTTTGAGAAACGATGGTTGGATTTGTCATATATATTATATTTGATTACTTTATATTTATCAGTCTAGCTTAACTAAAATAACAGTCTGTAGTTGCAATTACACTCTTAAAAAACCAACATAATTTAGCTTACTTCTTGAACTTCAGATGATGATTTCCCAAACCACAGTATTTTGCTTACTTTAAATCCAGGTATGGTAAAATTATGCTCGATTTTTTCCCTGGAATATGGCTCTAGTTGAGCCAACTTTGATTCTTTGGTTAGTAAAACCAATAAAACGCTAATAGGCACTTGAACAAAAAGATTGCTGGCTAAAAAGCCGATAGCGGCGATCGCTAATCCTAAAATACGCCACTGGGGTATAAAGCCAGCTATAGCTATAGCTAAAGGAGACAAACTATACAGTAACCATAACAAGAAAAGCATGATTCCTGCTGTAATTACGCTAATTATTTTTTGTTTAAATGTTTCAAATAAAGCTAATATTTTTCTTTGGTCTTCGGTTAAATATTCAGGTTTAACAGAGAAAATTAAAACGCTAAAAATATCAAACGGGCGACTTAGCTGCATCAATAGTATAGGCAATATGGCGATCGCTGCCAGCAGAGGCAGCTCAATGAAATAAGCAAAACTATTTCCAACAGCTAAACCGATTAAAGTTACTCCTACCAAGGCGGGAAACAGAGCTATTCCCACCAAATGAATCCATAAAAAAGGTTCAGAACGCATTACATTAAACATTTAGCATTGAACAGTGCCAGCAACTTGAATTTTGGCTGACACTGTTCGATGAATTACAGGACACTAATGTTGCTGAATTATTTTATTTGGTTGCCAGGGTGCGACGCTTGAAGACTAATTCATAAGCTTCGATAATATCGCCCTCTTTCCAATCAGAGAATTTAGCAGCACCGATACCACACTCAAAGCCCGTGTTCACCTCTTTAACGTCGTCTTTCATGCGTTTAAGAGAGTTTAAATCGCCTTCGTGAACGATATTATTATTTCGACGAACACGAATCTTGCAGTTGCGGACTATCTTGCCAGATAGAACATAACAACCTGCTACAGCACCGCGACCCACAGGGAAGACAGCACGGACTTCAACCTGACCGAGACTTTCTTCAACTTCTTCTGGATCGAGTAGACCTTCCATTGCCGCTTGAATCTCATCTAAAAGTTTGTAGATGATGTTGTATTGGCGAATGTCTACCCCTTCGCGATCTGCTGCTTGACGAGAACCCGATGCCAAAGTGGTGTTAAATCCAATAATTACCGCACCACTGGCTGCTGCCAAGTCAACATCAGTTTCCGTTACTTCTCCAGGAGATGCTAAGAGAGTACGAATCTGAACCTCGTTTTGTGGCAGTTGTTGCAGAGAACCAACAATAGCCTCTACAGACCCTTGAACGTCTGCTTTGATAATCAGATTCAGCTCTTTTAATTCACCTTCTTGAGCCTGTGCCGAGATGGTGCTTAAACTAATTCGACGAGAAGATAAAGACTGTAGTAATCGAGTATCTCTTTGCTGGATGGAACGCCGATCGGCGATCGCTCTAGCTTCTTTTTCATCTTTATAGACATCGAACTCGTCTCCTGCTTCAGGAACGTCGTTAAGTCCAAGAATCTCAACTGCAAAAGATGGAGTCGCAGCTTCTACCTTTGCTCCAGTATCATCTACCATAGCTCGTACCCTACCCAAGACAGAACCAGCTACGATGCTATCTCCAACTCTTAATGTACCGTTTTGAACCAGCAAGGTAGCTACAGGACCACGATTGCGATCGAGGTTAGCTTCAATTACCGTTCCTTTTGCGGCGCGGTCTGGGTTAGCAGAAAGTTCTTCAACCTCAGCTACCAAAAGAATCATTTCTAATAGTTCATCAAGATTATCGCCTTTGAGCGCACTCACTTCAACCATAGTAGTATCACCACCCCAGTCTTCAGCTACAAGACCTTGTTCGGTTAGTTCTTGCTTAATGCGATCGGGGTTAGCCCCTGGCTTATCTACTTTATTAATCGCGACAATTAACGGTACTTCCGCTGCTTTTGCATGACTAATAGCTTCTCTAGTTTGAGGCTGTACCCCATCATCAGCAGCTACTACCAAAATAGCGATATCTGTTACTTTCGTTCCTCTAGCACGCATGGCAGTAAAAGCCTCGTGGCCAGGAGTATCAAGAAAGACAATTTGCTGCTGTTTACCATTGTGTTCGACATCTACATGATAAGCACCTATATGTTGAGTAATACCTCCAGCTTCTCCTGAAGCTACAGTACTTTTACGAATTGAATCGAGCAAGGTAGTTTTTCCGTGATCCACATGACCCATAATCGTCACTACAGGAGGACGATATTGGAGATTTTCTAGATCATCAGCATCCAACATTTCAGTATCTTTAGTTGCTGCTGACTTTTCTTCAGGAGTTTCCACAATTACCCCAAGCTCTTCTGCTACCGAACGGGCTGTTGCCAAATCTAGGGTTTGGGTAATGTTTACGGGAATACCTTTAAAGAAAAGATTTCTGATGATATCAGTTTCAGGAGTATTTAGCCTGTCTGCCAAATCTCTAACCGTAAGATTATCTGACAAAGTAATTGATTCAGCCAGGGTAGGTACAGCTTTTCCTTTAGGTTGACGCTCCGTTTTTTGAGTTTTCTCTGTTTTAAAGGATGGCTTACGAGGCTTTTTGTTAGCACTAGCTGCTGGTTGCTGTTGTTGCAAAGATTTTGGCTTGGTTGGACGGGCAGTAGATAAGCTAAATGCTTTATTTACCTCAACCGCGTTAGAATCGGCATCATCAAAATCCTCATCGTCCAGTAAGGGTTTGGGCCCACGACGTTTTTTAGCTGCTTTTCCTTTGGCAGACTTAGCTTGCTTTCCTTCGTCCTCTTCTTCGTTTTCCCACTCTTTTACTTTACGAGGAGGCGCAGGGCGTTTAAGTCGAGTAACTTTTTTGACCTCGAGATCATCAGTTGTAATATCTTCGCCGTCTAGATTTTCGGTACCGCTTTCCTCTATCTCTTCTGGCGGGGCGACTTTAGCAACCGCTTGAGCTTTTTGAGGTCTTTGATTGAGTTTAGGAAGAGGAGCGATAACCACTTTTTTCTTCTTCTCTGTCTCTGTCTCCATCTCTTCTGTTATGCTCTGCGGTTGCTCTACAGAGCGTATTTTAGGCTTGCTTGGAGGCTGAATTGAAGGAGATTGGATTGAAGAATTTTTAGTCCCTACTTTTTTAGCTTGAGGTCTCGAAGGTGGCCCAGCCAGTCTAGGGGGTTGAGCCAAACTGGGTTTAGCTGAAGATTCTGAAGTCTTATGTGCTGTTGGTTGTGCTACTTCACCATTATTTGAGGAAGGTTGATTAGTTTGAGGCGATTTTGTTGAGGTTAAGGACTCTCCCGCCGATCTTCCCGACGTTGGTGATTTGGGTCTAGAAGGCGGAGAAACCAATCTAGGAGATGTGCCATTGCCATTAGGATTAGCTGCTTGAGAAGTGGAATCTGGATGGTCAGTTCGATGATGAACAGCTAAAATCTGCTGCTTACGCTTAGCTGCTGCTACTTTTGGGGCTTTGGGTTCGTTTCTCTGGCTATTATTTGTTTTCTCTGTGCGAGGGGATTTCATCGCCACGGCTCTAACTCTTTCTGCTTGATCTGCTGTAATTGTACTACTATGACTTTTGACTGCAACATTTAGTTGTTCGCAAATTTCTTTAATGTCTTTGTTGTCCAAATTTAACTCTTTTGATAGTTCGTATATTCTAACTTTGCCGTTGTTCATCCACTATGCCCCTCAGTTGACTGTTTGTGTTTATTTGACCATTTGTTTGTCCATGTAGTCTTTCATGTTTTTTAGTTACTGGTAAAACTGCTATAACTCTATCAGATGTAAGATCTAGATTAAATAATAGAACAAGACGAGCGAGTCTTAAATTGTTACCAACATTAATTTACCCATACCTTTATTTTAAAGAAAAATATCAGATTGTTTGTATAATCTTGAATTCTTAATCCAATAATTTGATTTTTGTCATTGAAGCTTAACACTATCAGCTTAAACGTTCTTGTAAACTTTGATAAATATCATCAGGAACTTTGGTTTTTAAAGAACCTCTTAGACGATTTTTTATTCTAGCTTGAGTTAAACACTTAATATTGGGGCAAAGATATGCAGAACGTCCCATTCCTCGATCTAACTGGATTTTATGGCTTGAGGCTAAACGCACTACGCGCCAGAGTAATTCTTTGGGTGCGACTTGTCGACAGCTTATACAACGACGATAGTTTATTTGGTTCAAACTTTTTATCTTTTTAACGTTTTGCTTAGCTCTAATTAAAGAGACGTAATTGTGGTTGGAATGAGGACTAAATAGATAGAAAAGGCACAGCCACCATGCCAAGAAAAGAAAATGCGTCTTTTTGGCGCAGCCAGGAAAGCTTGATTACGGCGACTGCATCAAAGAGTTTTGGCGCAGCCTTAGTTATGACCGTGCTTAATTTGATTGCTAAGATTCTTGCTCTGGTTCGGCTTCTTCTATAGTTTCAGCTTCAGCAATTGGTTCGGCTTCTTCTATAGTTTCTAACACTTCAGTTTCCTCGGCTTCTTCTGTTTCTACCTCATCAATCGTTTCTTCCGACTCGGTCAGTTCTGTTGCTCTGGCTTGAGCTGCCCATTTTGCCATTTCTGCTGCTTCATCATATTTATTAATATCTTTAAGATCAATTTTCCATCCTGTAAGACGAGCAGCCAAACGAACATTTTGCCCTTCTTTACCAATTGCTAAACTCAACTGATCTTCAGCAACCAAAACCAAAGATTGTTTTTCTTCTGTATTAGCTAAAACTACTTGGTCAACTCTGGCAGGACTAAGAGAATTAGAGATATAGGTTGCAGGATCGGGCGACCATCGAATTACATCGATTTTTTCTCCTCGCAATTCATTTACCACGGCTTGGATTCTTGAACCCCTAGCGCCAATGCAGGCTCCGACGGGATCGACATCTCTTTCTAAAGTATCGACGGCAATTTTAGTGCGCACTCCTACATGGCGAGAAGGAGGATGAGCTTCCCTGGCAACAGCGACGATACGGACAATTTCTTCTTCTATTTCAGGAACTTCGTTACTAAATAATTCTACGACCAATCCTGCTGTGGCTCGAGAAACCATTAGCTGGGGTCCACGATGTGGAGTATCCCTAACTTTTTTCAAATAAACTTTGAAGGTGGTGTTAGAGCGATAGGTGTCGTTGGGTAGTTGTTCACGCTTGGGTAATTCTGCCTCTACTTCTGGCTGTCCCAAACCACTGGTAACTGCCACAATCGCTGATTGCCTTTCAAAACGAACTACTCTCGCCTGTAAAACTGTCCCTTCTAAATCCTGGAACTCTGCTTGTATTAGCTTTCTTTGTTGATCCCTGAGTTTTTGTAACAGCACCTGTTTGGTTTGGATTGCTGCCATTCGTCCAAAATCTTTTTGTTCGGGAGTAACGTCTACTAATACCGAGTCTCCTACCTGAATTTCGGAGTCGTCAACTTGCTCTTGCACTTCGCTCAAAGCAATCTGGTGATCGCGGTCTTCAATTTGGTCTTTACTAATATCCACGATCACTTTGGTAGTAAGAATTTGAAAACCTTCTTCTTCTGTATCCAGTTGAACATTAAAGTTTTCAAAATATTCTTCGCTAAATTCTTCGTTACGGTTTTTAGAACGGCGAAACTTTTCGTAACCTTTGATTAATGCTTCTCTCAAAGCCTCTTCTACAGAGCTACCAGGTAAATTATATCTCTGGCTAATTTCATCGATAGTTGCCTTGAGACCAGGCAAACTGACTAGAGTCATGTCGTACTCCTAATAATGGAATTAATATTTGAATTAGCGATATTGATCAATGTCGATCGCTAAAGTTTTGGCTCTAAGCTTGGTTATCCATCATCAAGCTGTACTTTAGCAATTAATTCGCGCGGGATAGCGATCGCTTTACCCTTATTGTTGATATGAATTGCCGTTTCGTCACGATGTTGCAGTCGCCCTTGCCACTGTTTTTTATTTTTATATGGAGCAAAGGTTTTGATTGTCACGGCAAACCCCTTGAAGGCGATAAATTCTCGATCTGTAGTCAGAGTACGGGAAATACCAGGGCTAGAAATTTCTAAGACATAGGTCCCAGGAATAATTTCTGTTAGATCTAGCTTCTCTTCGAGAACACGACTCATCTGTTCGCAGTTTTCCAGGCTAGTGTCCCCATGAGGATTTCTCACGTCTATCCTCAGAATTGGTGGTGTTTGATTGGTTTGAAACACTGCGTCGACTAACTCTAGCTTGAGATCTTCAGCTAAAGGAGATGCTAGTTTAATAATTTGGGGGACAACCGGATGAGTCATGTTGAGCAAAAAGTTGTGGTGCGCCAACCAAACCAGAAGTAAGTTGGAACTATTATTTAGTTTAATTTAGACAACAAAAAAAGCGGGCTGTTCCCACTTCCATGCTGCTCAATATCGTTGCAGGCATAAAGGCATTTGACTTATTTACCCTGCTTTGTGCGATCTATCATACCAATAATTTCGACATTACCGCAATCTTAGACAGTTACACTGATTTACTAAACTAAAGAGACGTGGCTGAACCATACTTGGCTTCAACTTAAGCTAAAACCAACTACAGAACTACTACGCCTCTTCTGACAGCTAATAAACTGTGCTTTCTCTAGAATTTAGAACAAGCCTAGTGTTAGAGATTCGTCAATGGGGAAAGTTGCCCCAATTCCCAGCCAAATAGTTACCAAAGTACCAAATAAGAATAGTGTGGTGGCTACAGGACGACGGAAAGGATTTTGAAATTTGTTAACATTTTCAATGAAAGGAATCAACATCAGACCCAGAGGTACTGCTGTTTGAGCCGCAATCCCTAACAATTTGCTAGGAACAACCCGGAGAATTTGGAATACAGGATATAAATACCATTCAGGTAAAATCTCTAGAGGAGTAGCAAAAGGGTTAGCAGGTTCGCCTACAATTGCAGGATCGAGTACAGCTAAACTTACAACCAAACCAATAGTTCCTAAGATAACTACGGGGAAAATGTATAGCAAATCATTAGGCCATGCAGGCTCACCATAGTAATTGTGACCCATACCTTGAGCTAACTTAGCGCGTAAAGTGGGATCGCTTAGATCTGGCTTTTTTAAAGTGGACATAATTTTCTCTCCTAAATTTACTGACAATCAGCGGGTTAAATAAGCACAATAATTGCTATTTATGCTGTCTAAGCTTTATTAATATGGCATATGGCACTTTATTTAATAAATAAATTGAGGTATTTTAATCTCTCTCCGTGCCTTCTGGTATCCAAAAAGCAAATTAACTTATATACCTTATATACCTTATATACACTTTAGCTATTATTTTTGGCAAAATCTATCAGGAGCCTTTGTTCAATACCCCTGATAAATTTTTTTCTATTTACAAAGGACCAGAAATACCTTGTTTGCGAATCATCAAAAAGTGCAGCAGCATAAATACTGCAATCAACCAAGGTAGAACAAAAGTGTGCAAGCTATAGAAACGAGTCAAAGTAGCTTGACCAACACTAGCACTACCTCTTAGTAGCTCAACTAGCTGATCGCCAACGACTGGAATTGCTGCTGGAACACCAGATACAATTTTTACCGCCCAATAGCCAATTTGATCCCAAGGTAAAGAGTAACCAGTTACACCAAAGCTTACTGTGATCACTGCCATGATTACTCCAGTAATCCAGGTCAACTCACGGGGGTTTTTAAATCCACCAGTCAGATAAACGCGGAAAGTGTGAAGAATCATCATCAAAACCATCATGCTAGCTGACCAGCGATGGATAGAACGGATTAACCAGCCGAAGCTGACTTCGTTCATGATGTACTCAACGGAAGCAAAAGCTTCAGATACATTGGGCTTATAGTAAAAAGTCATACAAAATCCAGTGGCGAACTGGATTAAGAAGCAAACCAGAGTAATACCGCCTAGGCAATAAAAAATGTTTACGTGGGGTGGTACGTACTTGCTGGTGATGTCATCAGAAATTGATTGAATTTCTAGACGCTCATCAAACCATTGAAAAGTTTTTGAATCAGTTACTTGTTTAGAAAACATGAAGCTTATAAATTAGCGAAAAAAAAATAGTTATGGATGGCTCTACCAAGTCAGTTTTCAGCTTTATAGCAGAGCGAAATTTCAGAGCTTCTCTACTTGAAATAAGCGATGGTGCAGGCAGGACTGCTGTAAAAGTCTTAAGTAGATAAGCGTACCGTATTAAAGTTTATCTGTAATCAAACAGATAACACGCTTGGTGTATATTTGCAGTTTTAAGCCCATAGCGGGTCAAACCATAGAAATTTTAACTTTGCCCTATTAAAAAATGTAACATAGCTTTAAGCTATGATGTCTTTATCTAATGTAGTATTATACGCCATATTTAGCTTGGGATTACCTCATATCACTAAAAAAATTTGTCGCCAGAGCTTTCTAGTTGAACAAAACAATTAATGTTTTTGCGTAACAATTAATTAAGAATCGCTAAATTAAAATAATTGTAAGAATCGCCCTATTTATTATTTCCCATGGTCAAGAAAGTTTGTTCAATTGTTCTGCTGGTATTTTTTTGGTTCGCTTCTTGCTGGTACACACCTAATGCTCAAGCTTTTACTGAAGAACAAAAGCTTTTATTGCAATCGTGGCGCATTGTCAATCAATCTTATTTAGATGAAACTTTCAATCATCAAAATTGGTGGAAGCTAAGAGAGAAGTTTGTCAAAAAACCGCTGCGCGATCGCGAAGAGACTTATACTGCGATCGAAGAAATGCTGGCAAGCCTAGACGATCCTTTTACCAGACTACTTAGACCTGAACAATATCATAGTTTACAGGTAAATACTTCGGGACAACTTTCTGGTGTAGGACTACAAATCAACGTTAATCCCGAAACCAAGCTAATTGAAGTTATTTCGCCCTTGGCTGGCTCTCCTGCCGAAGCAGCAGGAATTGAACCCAAAGACAGTATTTTAGAAATTGATGGAGTTGATACGAAAACTATTACTCTAGACGAAGCAGCAGCCAAAATGCGTGGCAGTATTGGCACAAAAGTTTCTCTGAGGATACAGTCTGGGCAAGACAAAGCCGCCAAACCTCATACCGTCGATCTAGTTCGCGATCGCATTTCACTCAATCCTGTTTATATCGCTTTAGATACTAACACCGATAAGAAAGTGGGTTATGTGCGACTCAGTCAGTTTAGTGCTAACGCAGCCAAAGAAATTGCTCATGGAGTTAGCAAGTTAGAAAAACAGGGAGCAGAAGCTTATATTCTTGATTTACGCAATAATCCTGGGGGTTTATTACAGTCTGGAGTCGAAATTGCGAGAATGTGGGTTGATAACGGCACGATTGTTTATACCGTAAATCGTCAGGGAGCTTTAGGCAGCTTTGATTCCAATAGTGAAATATTAACCGACGATCCCTTAGTCGTTTTGGTCAACCAAGGAACAGCTAGTGCTAGCGAAATTTTGGCAGGAGCATTACAAGACAACGAAAGAGCTTTATTGGTGGGAGAAAAAACCTTTGGCAAAGGGTTGATTCAATCTTTGTTTGAATTACCCGACGGTGCTGGTTTAGCGGTAACGGTGGCTAAATATGAAACTCCCAATCATACAGATATTAATAAGCTGGGAATCGAGCCAGACAATGTTGTGTCCCAAAAGCCGATCACCTATGCTCAAATCGCTACTGAAGCCGACCAACAGTATCAAGAGGCGTTGAAGCTATTGACTGCCAAAGAAAGCGTTTTAGCCGAAGCAGCATAACTTGTCTTACCCCCTACAAAAGACGAGAATTTTTGAGGTAGTTGCTAGCAATGTAAAATAATTTTGTTTAGATTAAAACCAAATTTTAAGAAGAAGTAGCAACAAAATGTTTAATTTAAAAGGAAAAAAACCTAATAATTTAGGTGTCAAAGATGGGAAGTTAACTGCTTGTCCTGATACTCCTAACTGTGTTAGTAGTCAAAGTAATGATGCTCAGTCGCAGATCGAACCGTTGCCAATTGTATCTATGGCTGAGATTAAGAAAGTGCTACAGAACATGGAGAGAGTTACCATCATTGAAGAGACAGATAAGTATCTTTATGCAGAATTTAAAAGCAGGCTAATGGGATATGTGGATGATGTGGAGTTCTATTTAGATTCTGACGTTAATGTGGTTCAGGTTCGCTCTGCTTCTCGCCTTGGCAAATCCGATCTCGGAGTCAACCGTAAGCGAGTTGAAGAAATTAGAAGCAAACTTAAATAAACAAACCAGATATTAGACAATAGATTTAAAGAATTGCCAGGGTTAAGTTAGCTTGACCCTTTTTCTTGTTTGTTAAAGATGGTTATCCATAATTAATTTTTAATTATTCAGCTTTAAAATTATGCCCACCACCGCCTTAAGCAGTAAATCTCCTCTTGCTGCAAATATTATTGCCAAACTCCAGTCAGGACAAAGTTTAGCCCACGCCGACTATAGTAATCAAGATCTATATGCGATCGCACTTAACGAAGCCAATTTAGAGCAGGTTAATTTGGCTCAAAGCATTTTAACTAACGCCGATCTAGTTGGGGTAAATCTCAAAGGAGCAAATCTTTGTCATGCAGATTTAAGAGGAGCAAATTTAACGGGGGCAGATTTAAGAGGAGCAAATTTAACGGGGGCGTATTTGAGTCGTGCTGATTTACGGCGAGCTAACCTCAGTAATGCCAATTTACACAATACTCAGTTTCAGGTAACTATTTACGACAACGAAACTATTTTTCCCGAAGAGTTTAACTGTAAAAGTTCTGGCGCAGTAGGGCCTGGTGCTAATCTTAATGGGGCTTATTTTAATACCGCAAATCTGCGAGGAGTAGATTTGACAGGAGCAAAAATGCTCGGTGCTTACCTAAGTGGGGCGGATCTAACTGGGGCAATTTTAGATAATGTTTCTTTGAGTGGAGCAAATCTGCAAAAAGCCATCATGACAGGGGCGAGCCTGCGCAACGCACGCCTTGCTAACACTGAACTTAAGGGAGTAGATTTTCGAGCTGCTGATTTAACTGGGGCAATTTTAGAAAATCTCCAAAACATTGCAGGAGCAGACTTTAGCCTGGTCAGGGGTTTGAGCGAACAGGCTCGTTCGGCTATCCTGAGCTTTCCTGCACCAGATCTAACCACCTGGAACGCCTATACTCGCTGTAATACAAAAGATAGTCTGGAGAAAAATTAGCTTTTAGCTGATAGCCTCAGACCTTAATTAGCCACGCTCAAATTCTTAATATATTCTGTGTTCTAATCAAGACGGGCTTTAATACCTTTAATCTATAAACTGATTCTAATTATTTAGGCGAAACCACACAGGAATTAGCGGTTAGATATATGAGCTATCACATGGATCGGCGGGCGTATGCGGATACTTATGGTCCCACTGTGGGCGATCGCGTTAGATTAGCGGACACAGAATTGCTAATCGAAGTAGAGCGAGATTTCACTACCTACGGCGATGAGGTTAAATTCGGTGGTGGCAAGGTAATCCGCGATGGCATGGGTCAATCGCCGATCTCCCGCGCAAATGGGGCGGTAGACATGGTAATTACTAACGCTTTAATTCTCGATTGGTGGGGAGTTGTCAAAGCTGATATTGGCATTAAAGATGGCAAGATTCACCAGATAGGTAAGGCAGGCAATCCTCAGATTCAAGATAATGTAGATATCATCATTGGGGCTGCAACCGAAGTTGTGGCTGGTGAAGGACACATAGTTACCGCTGGCGGTATTGATAGCCATATTCACTTTATTTGTCCCCAACAGATTGAAACAGCGATCGCCTCTGGGATTACGACGATGATCGGCGGCGGTACTGGCCCTGCTACGGGTACAAACGCAACCACCTGCACTCCTGGGGCGTGGAATATTTGGCGGATGCTTCAGGCTGCGGATGCTTTTCCGATGAATCTGGGCTTTTTGGGTAAGGGTAATAGTGCTAAACCTGAAGGGCTAGTGGAACAGGTACAGGCAGGTGCAATGGGGCTAAAGCTGCATGAAGATTGGGGAACAACCCCCAAGGCGATCGATACTTGCCTAAGTGTTGCCGATCGCTATGATGTTCAGGTAGCAATCCATACCGATACTCTTAATGAAGCGGGTTTTGTGGAAAATACGCTCGCTGCGTTTAAAGAGCGCGTAATTCATACCTATCATACTGAAGGCGCAGGTGGTGGACATGCTCCTGATATTATTAAAGTCTGCGGTCAGAGTAATGTTTTACCTTCTTCGACTAATCCCACCCGTCCTTTTACCGTCAATACTTTAGAAGAACACCTAGATATGCTGATGGTGTGTCATCACCTTGATAAAAGTATTCCCGAAGATGTAGCCTTTGCTGAATCTCGTATCCGCCAAGAAACCATTGCAGCAGAAGACATTCTGCACGATTTAGGGGCATTTAGCATGATTTCTTCTGATTCTCAAGCAATGGGCAGAGTCGGAGAAACCATAATTCGCACCTGGCAAACCGCCCACAAAATGAAGGTGCAACGGGGTGTCTTAGAATCTTCTAATCAAGAAAAAGCCGATAACTTTCGCGCTAAACGGTATATTGCTAAATACACGATTAACCCTGCCATCACTCACGGTATTGCCAACCAGGTTGGTTCAATTGAGTCAGGGAAACTAGCAGATATCTGTCTCTGGAAACCAGCCATGTTTGGCGTAAAGCCAGAGATTGTCATCAAAGGAGGCGCGATCGCCTATGCTCAAATGGGCGATCCAAATGCGAGTATTCCCACTCCCCAGCCTGTTTATATGCGTCCTATGTTTGGTAGTTATGGCGGTGCGAGGACGGCTACTTCCCTTTCCTTCGTGTCCCAAGCGGCTATACAGGCAGGCATCCCGGAACAGATTGGCTTACAGAAAAAAGCGATCGCTGTAAGCAATACTCGTAATTTAAGCAAGGCAGATATGAAGCTCAACGCTGCTTTACCTAATATCGAAGTCAATCCCGAAACCTATGAAGTGCGAGCCGATGGCGAGTTATTAACCTGCGAACCTGCTAAAGTTTTACCAATGACACAACGATATTTTTTATTTTAGATATTTCTCGATTATTTACCCAGTTGATTGTCAAACTTAAGCTATACAATGAACTGAACTAACCCCCATTGCATCAGACAAATAGCATACCCCTCCATATTTGTTGAGAAGTAATTTTATTTGTTCTACTATCACTTTGACTTTCTCTTAAGGACAATAACAAATTATAAACGCGTTACTTAACTTACTGCTGCCTAAATTGACATCATCAGATACAGTGCCGCGATCGCTTTTACCAACCACATTATTGATGATGCTATAAACAGGAGCTTCCTCTTTTTCCAAGATTTTAACAACTTTGCTTACTTCTTGAGAGGTAATAATTATTTCGATTCTACTAACTTGGTGCATTTTTTACACTGCTAAACTCACTATATCTATATATCGTAAGCGGGAATGATCTTTGTATCTCTAAAAAAAGTCATCTGTCATGTTTTGAATTCAGACTAGTATTATGCTTCGAGAAATATACCCAGAATTTTCTGATTAACTTACTTTATCGGCAGTGCGATCACTCCTGCTTTGTTTCTCAAAATACGACAAACGCTGATATTCCTTAAAAGATTGATTTGCCCAAAAGAGAGATCTCTGTTGGCAATACTCGTAACTTGAGCAAAACCGATATGAAGCTTAACGATGTCTTGCTCAATGAAGAAACATTAATTATATAGTGAGTTATATTCTATGCTTGCAAGAGAAGATATTGCCATGAACAGTAAGTTTCAATTTATGAATGTTCGCTATCAACTAGCTGGGGGAGGAATTACAGGAAAAATTTTAAATTTATATGTGAATGGGCAAAAAGTCACAAATTTTAAAACAATTGACGATATTTTATGACGAAATGGGACAACAGGGATGGGAAATTCGTCCTTTAGGTATGGGACAAGGTGTTTACACTTATTTTGTTGTAATGCAGCGAGAGGTTAGTTGAAATGAACGATAAAAATTTCAAAGCTAAAAATATTGGGAAGACAAGCAAAAGCTCAATTGTGAAGAACTCGTTTGCCTAGTCTCGAATCAGAAACTTTACCCTGATAATTAATTTGTTAGGTGTTGACAATGATTTTCAGCCCCCTAACCCCCAAGCTTGGGGGAATTAGCTCAGGATTTTAGCCTAGACGTGGTACTATCTGCTGTTCGATTAAAAGCCGACAATTACCTGCCACATACCAAAACCTAAAAAAGCGATCGCACCTAGCTGCGGTAGTAAATATTTAAACTGCTGACGAGCAATCTTTTGGGTTAATAAGATAGACAACAACACACCAATGATCAAAGAAGTTCCTTGCAAAAAAGCAATTACTGCGGGATGAGCTACGAGTAGAGGAAGATTTGCGCCGTTTAAACCAAAGGTTGCCATGGTTACGGGAAGTACTCTCCCGCCTTCTGCTAAACCAAGACGGAGATAGTGAGCTAAGTTGCCTGCCAACACTAAAGGTAAATAACCATAAGCTACTTCAATAAACTTGCGGGGTCTGTATTTACGATTTAGTTTACCTATAAGTTTATTTATGGCTTGAGCTATGAGCGGTACGATCGCCGGCATACTTAAAACCAGAATAGATACTAAAGCGTGGTTGCTAAATCGATCTAGGTGCAGATCTAAACCCAGCCGAATTGATATTTCTGGCAAACGATGCAAAAAGACAACGTTTAACAATAAAAATAACAACGCCACTTCATAGCTATGGGGAGTATGGGTTGTCCATAGTTCAATTCCAGGGGGACGTAAATTAAACTCAACTGAGCGATGGGGACAGGCTTTAAGACAGGTCATGCACAAAACACAATCTCGATTGTCGGTTAATTGTGCAGGATGGGAATAAAGAGGACAGCCGTTAGTTTCTTGTCCTTCTCCTTTAGCAGGACCGCCTTTATAACATTGGTAGGTGGTACATTCTGCCGAGCAAGTTCCCTGTTGCGCTCGTAATTCCGTCATGGAAAGTTTGGCAAACAACCCATTCATGCCCCCAATGGGACAAAGATAACGACACCAAAAGCGACGTTCAAAGATAGCTGAAAAGATCATTGCCCCTGCGGTAATCAGCAATAGTAAACAAGCCGACAGATAAGCGGTATTTTCCAGATTCCACAGTTCTTCCCAAAGTAAGATGAGAGCAAATAAACCAAACAAAAACCAGCCACCCCATTTTTCGGCATGATGTCTAGGCCATTTCTTAAGTTGTCTAGGAAACAAGATTAAAGATAGCTTTTGGGTAATTTCGCCGTAGATCATAAAGGGGCATACCGCGCACCACAGTCTGCCAACGAAAGGAAATCCAATTAAGATTAATGGCCACCACCATGCCCAAAATAAGTTAAGCGCAAAGTTCTCCTGACGGTTTTGGGGAGCGATGAAAAGCACTAAAACAATGAAGGCAAAAAAGCTCAAGGTAAAGCCATAATTGATCCTGTCAGGAAACCAATCACTCCGCAGAAAATAGCGCAGCTGAGGATATCTATTGAGCAGATTCAGCCGATACTGTTTCTTTTTACTTTGGGACTGCCAAACAACTTCTTCGGTAATATCATCACAGCCTTGTAGTTGGGTCAAAGCTCGCTCAATAATGCTTTCTAGTTCCCGCAGGTTATTGGGAAAATCATAAGTCTGGAGATTTCTAATTGCTTCGGGGGTAATTTGGGTTTTTCTCAGACATTTATCACGCCCAACAAGATTAAGATAATAGTTAATTTGTTCATCTAAATCTGTTTTACGCACTCTTAATGGCGGGACTTTTATTAGGCTATCCACCACAGAATCGATCGCCGCGATCGCTTGCTCAGAAATGAGAATTATTCGGGCTTGAGATCTTTGAGGTGTGTCAGCTTCTCCTCCTGGACGGATAATTGGCGTATATTGATGAGTCTTAATTAGCTCAGCGATCGCGGGAATTAATTCTTTTGCTAAGAGGTGAATGTTATTGAGAACCAAAGTACCCCCCTGGAGACTGGCAATTAACCCTGGTTTGCCGCCACTGCGACCAAATAATTCGGCACCACTAGTCTGTAGTTTAGAACAGTCAATTTTAATAATCGGTTGGCGACGATTAGCAGAGCCAAAGTGAATTAAAGTTGCCAGGTTATCTTTTTCTAATCCTGGTTCTCCAAAAATCAAGACCGACTCTCTGGTTTGCGCAGCCTGTTTGATTTGCGATCGCAATCTGGTTGCATAGCGACTTTTACCAATAACTCCTCGTCTAGCTTTGCTAACTAAATAAGGTCTTAAAGTTACCTGACGTTCTTGTTCAAATAATAATTGCTCTGATAATTCTTTGACTTCTGTAGCTAACTGTTGGGAAAAAGTTTGAGTTATTTCCGGATGTTGCTGAACAATATTGCTAAACTGGGAACTCTCAATAAACCAAACTTGTGTTTCGGTGATAGTTTCAACCTGATATTGCGTCGGTTGATTTAGTAATAAAGCATATAAATTTAGTACTGTTCCCGATAGCAAACTACTTTGACTTGATTCTAATTGACTATTACTAGCTAATTTTCCTACTTGAATAATATACAAACCATCGGGTTCAGTATTTTCATTAACCAGAGTTTGATTAGCACCAATAGTCTGTGCAGTTAGGTTAGCTGCAATTTCGGTTAAAATTTCGGTTGATAGATTGCCCAGACAAGTTTCTTGTTGAAGGAATGATACTAGATCGGGTAAATTCATACAGTAATCCTCAACTTAATTACTTACACTTTATCAAGCTTAGGTTATCTGTGAAGCTAGCACCTTGAGATTGAAAAAGCGATCGCCTTGAATATTGCGATCGCTCTAGTTTAAATTAATTATTATTAGAGACGGCAGATCGTAATTAACCACCAATGCGAAATTCAATTACATCACCTTCTTGGACAACATAATCTTTACCCTCTAGCCTCAGTAAACCTTTTTCTTTGGCTGCATTCTTAGAGCCTGTTTGGATTAAATCTTGGTAGCTAATAGTTTCAGCCTTGATAAATTTCTTCTCAAAATCGGTATGAATTACGGCTGCCGCTTGGGGTGCTTTAGTTCCTGCAACAATTGTCCAGGCGCGGGTTTCTTGCTCTCCTGTTGTGAGATAGGTACGCAATCCTAATAGCTCATAAGTAGCGCTAATTAAAGATTTTAAACCGCCTTCTTCTACCCCTAAGGCTTCGAGGAAATCTTTAGTCTCCTCCGGAGAAAGTTCAATTAATTCTGACTCTACTTGCGCCGAGACAACGACTACTTTAGCAGCTTCATCATGGGTAAACTGGCGAACTTCTTCTACCCATTTATTGCCACTTGCCAAGTCATCCTCAGAAACATTAGTTGCATAAATAATCGGTTTATTAGTTAATAATCCGAGCTGCTTGATCGTTAGTAGCTCGTCTTCGGATAAATCCATACTGCGGACAGATTTACCATCGTTTAGAACCTCACTAATTCTGGTTAATAATTCTACTTCTGCTTGGGCATTTTGGTCATTTTTTGCCTGTTTCCGTAACCTGGTAATCCGTTTCTCTACCTGAGCCAGATCTGCTAAAATCAACTCCAAATTAATTATTTCAATGTCCCTGACTGGATCTACAGAACCAGCAACATGAATAATATCGTCATCTTCAAAACAACGTACCATGTGGACAATGGCATCAACTTCGCGGATATTAGCGAGAAACTGATTGCCTAACCCTTCCCCTTTACTTGCACCCTTAACTAAACCGGCAATATCGACAAACTCGATTCTGGTAGGGACTAGCTTTTGAGAACTAGAGAGTTTAGAAAGCACCTCCAGGCGAGCATCTGGAACGGATACTACCCCGACGTTAGGTTCAATAGTACAAAAAGGGAAATTAGCTGCATCTGCCTTGGCATTAGCGACCAAGGCATTAAACATGGTAGATTTACCGACGTTGGGTAATCCGACGATTCCTGCTCTTAACATGACTGCTTGTATTGACTTCTAGGTTCAGTCTGCCAATTTTACTGCATTAGAACTAGATAACTCAAACATATAGCCTCTACCCCAAACAGTTTTAATAAATTCTCCATGGACATCACCAACTTTTTTACGAATGCGACCAACGTGAATATCTACCTTGCGATCGTCTCCCTCATAGCCATTATTATTCCAAATTGCCGCGATTAGTTCTGCTCGATCCCAGACTCGATTAGGATTATTAGCTAAAAAATAAAGTAAATCAAATTCTAATGCTGTTAGAGAAATAATACGATTATTTAAAATAACTTCGCGACGATAAAAATCAATTGTCAGATTGTCTAAAAAGATAGATTTTTTACTGATACTAGAAGGGATATTATTACTTCCTCTTCTAAACAAAGCTTCAATTCTTGCCTTAAGAATTTGTAAATCAAATGGTTTGGTAATGTAGTCGTCTGCTCCTTTGGAAAAAGCTTCCAAAATGTAGCTATTATCAGACATAGAGCTTAGCATGATGACCATTACGTTAGTTTGGCGCATTTCTTGACAAAGATTTAATCCTGTATCGTCTGGTAAATTTACATCTAGAATTACTAAATCTGGCTGAAAGCTTCTAAACTTTTGTCTAGCTGTGGTGCAATCAGAAGCAACTTCAGTTTGATAGTTATTATAGGAAAGAAACCGATCAATTAAATGATGTAATGTTTGATCGTCATCGACAATCATAATTTTTTTTTTGTCACTTTCTATAACGCTGGAGTAATTATTTAATAAATACACTATAAGTACTTTTTATATTATTGATTTAGGGCTCTCAAACCATATCAGAATAATTACTGAGAAAGCGATAGCAGTATCTTGTTTTTACTTAATCTTTATCTAAAAAATAGTTTGTATAAAGTTATTATTAATTTACTAGCTTTATACAAAAATTAAATAATTAAATAATTTTAAAAACATATGGATTTGAAAAAAGTTGTAAGCGATTGGCTACGCCAGCGCAGAGCGCATCGCTTCTTAGAGTTACTGAAAAATATCTCAAAAGCGCGTGGGCTATGGTCGGGTTTCCCGACCATGTAGAACCACGAATATACGCTAATAGCTAATAGCTGAAAGCTAAAAATCGATTAGACAAACAACGTAGTGTCTTAACTTGTCAGAGTTGATGATGAAATAATAGAGAAACGCGCAGCACAACAGAATTATGCAGCAGCTGCGATCGTGCTGGGAACTAGATCTTGATTTTCCAAGATCAATAAAATATTTTAGATACTAAATGTAAATGAGCGATAATTGGACAAAAACGCCTTTATTACAAGCTTTAAGAAAATCTGCTCAGAAATCTCAGGCGGCATTTTACGCTCCAGGACATAAGCAAGGAAAAGGAGTCAATCAGGTTATTAAAGATTTGATTGGTAATGCCGTATTTAAAGCCGATCTGCCAGAATTACCAGAATTAGATAATTTGTTTGCTCCAGAAGGGGTAATAGAAGAAGCACAGCAGTTAGCTGCAATGACTTTTGGTGCGGAAAAAACTTGGTTTTTGATTAATGGTTCAACTTGTGGCGTAATGGCAGCGATTTTGGCTACTTGTAGCATGGGGGACAAAATAATTTTACCCAGGAATATTCATCAATCGGCGATCGCTGGTTTAATTTTGTCTGGAGCAATACCGATCTATATCAATCCAGAATACGATGCTCAAGCAGGATTAGCCCATAACGTAACTCCAGAGACGGTAGAACAATCGTTACTTCAACATCCCGACACCAAAGCCGTAATGATGCTGCACCCAACCTATCAGGGAGTATGTAGCGATTTAAAGGCAATCGCCGAAATTACCCACCGATATAATATTCCACTGTTGGTAGACGAAGCTCACGGCGCACACTTTGCTTTTCATGATGATTTACCTCCTTCGGCAATGAGCTTGGGGGCAGATTTGACGGTACAGTCTACTCATAAAACCTTAAGTGCCATGACTCAGGCATCAATGCTACATATTCAAGGAACAAGAGTTTGTCGTCAGCGGATTAATAAAGCTTTGCAGTTAGTTCAATCTACAAGCCCTAGTTATCTTCTTCTCGCTTCCCTAGATGCTGCCAGACAGCAAATGGCAACTCAAGGCAAAGAATTAATGAGTCAAGCAATCGCTTTCTCCACCGAAGCCAAGGATAAAATTGCTGAGATGACCAATTTATCTGTATTGACATCAAAAATACAGCCAGGCTGCCAACACTTTGACATAACTAGACTAACCCTTAACCTATCCAAATTAGGTATAACAGGCTTTGAGGCTGACAAAATATTACACGAACAGCTAGGAGTTACCTGCGAACTTCCTTTACCGCAGCACCTCACCTTTATTATCTCCCTGGGTAATATTGCTGAAGATATTAAAAAACTGATTCAAGCCTGTGAAACTTTATCTCAATCAGTCACTTCTGAAATTATTTCCTTCCCGATTATTCTTCCCGCTCAATCATCTTTAATCTTTCATCCCTTGGAGGTTTCACCCAGAGAAGCTTATTTTGCTAATACTGAAACTATATCAATTAGTGAAGCCAGCGATCGCCTGTGTGGGGAGTTAATTTGTCCTTATCCTCCAGGTATTCCTCTATTAATGCCTGGAGAAATTATTACGAGCGAGGCAATTGACTATTTACAACAAGTTTTGGCAGCGGGGGGAACTATCACAGGGTGTAACGATCCCACTCTCCAAACCTTACAAATTTTTAAATAGCTGAATCAACTAACCAGTAAAACCTAGCTCATTCAAGGTACAAAATTAAAAGTAATATTGTTCTTAGTCATTAGCTTCGGTATTTAAGATCTAGATTCGGCAACGCTATAAATAACCAATAATCAATAACAATTTTATTATGCTCTGGCCCTATAAAACCCCTGGAATTCCTGACAAACTTTTTGAACGTCTGCCTGGAATTCCTCTAAGTAAAAGGGAGGTAAGAATGTTGATTATTTCCTCCTTGCGCATGAAGCCAGATTCAGTTTTGTGGGACATCGGTGCAGGAACAGGGACGATTCCCGTAGAAATTGGCTTACTTTGCCCCCAAGGACAGATAATTGCCATAGAAAGAGACGACGAAGTGGCAAAATTAATTAAACGTAACTGCGATCGCTTTGGAGTAAATAACGTTGACGTGGTTCAAGGAAGCGCACCAGACTGCCTCAAAGATATACAGCATAAGCCAAATTTAGTTTGTATAGAAGGAGGTAAACCGATTGAAGATATTCTTAAACAAACTTGGAAATATCTCCAGCCAGAAGGACGAATTGTAGCCACAGTTAGTAACTTGGAAAATTTGTATATTATTTCTCAGGGTTTATCAGAGCTTCAGGCTCGAAATATAGAAGTAGTGCAATCGGCAGTAAATCGTTTAGAAACTAGGGGGATTCATCAGACTTTTGCCGCAGTAAATCCAATGTTCATACTTAGTGGAGAAAAATTCTAGCTTACTACGATACTTTATTTTTTGCTCGAGAATTACTAGGACATAAACCAGTAATTTGTTAATCTTTCATAAGGTTGACTTAAACTTAATCTTTTAACTTCTTAATTTAGCGTTTGTAGCAGCAACGCATTATGCCCTTGTCTCGTATAATTAGCTCTGTAGTAGCGATCGCCCTTGCCTTGGGAATGATTATTCTCGGAGGGTGGTATTTTACTCTCGGTATTGGTATTTTAATTGTCTTGGCGCAACTAGAATATTTTAGGTTAGTTCGCGCCAAGGGAGTGGAACCCGCTGGCAAAACCACTTTAATTGTCTCTCTAGTGCTTTTGCTTAGTGCCACTATTGCTCCCAACATTACTGATGCGATGTTCTGCTTGGGTGGAACAATCATTTGCTTCTATTTGTTATTTCAGCCCAAAATAGCTACCATCGCTGATATTTCCAGTTCCATCTTAGGATTATTTTATACAGGCTATTTACCGACTTTCTGGGTTCGTCTGAGAGTGAATCTTCCTAATAGTAGTAATGCGAGTAACTTACCTCTAAATGGCTATTGGCCAGATTCTTGGCTCAATCCCAGTCAGTTTCCTACTGCTTTAACCTTAACTTTTTTGGTAATGGCTTGTATTTGGGCGGCAGATATTGGTGCATACACGATGGGCAAAAACTTTGGTCGGACTAGATTATCAGATATTAGTCCTAAAAAAACCGTTGAGGGAGCAGTTTTTGGCGTACTAGGCAGTTTAATAGTTGCTGAATTAGGAGCTTGGTATTTTCATTTTCCTGCTTGGCAGATAAGCGGCGTGATGTTAGGAATACTAATTGGCATTACTAGCCTGCTAGGAGACTTAACCGAATCGATGATGAAGCGCGATGCAGGAGTCAAAGATTCTGGCCAGTTAATTCCAGGTCACGGAGGCATTTTGGATCGCACCGATAGCTACGTTTTTACTGCTCCTCTAGTCTATTATTTTTTCACCTTATTATTGCCTTTGCTGAGAGCTTAATCCAGATGTTGCTTAGTTAGACTCACTGGCTCTGGCTTGGGCTGTATTTGTTGTCAGGTAGTTTATCACTCACGACAGCTAGGATACTCCCAAAGAAGTCATTACAGGCAAGACTGTAGCGAAGACGATAAAAGTAATAACTCCTAAAGCTAAGTTCCGATAAATCCGCTTTTCGGGTCTACATCTTTTATATTTCATTTTGATTAATATTTTTTAAGATAATTTCCTCTTTTATAACAAATTAGGTTTAGGTTTTTCTGTAATTTGAATTCATATTTTCCAGTAATTATAGTTAAAAAATTCGGGAGCTTACAGCTAATAGCTACAAAAAAACTGCGACTAACAACCAAATTAATCGCAGAAAATGAAATGTCTATTTTTAGCGAAGATGCTAAAAATAGACATACTATTAAGTTAAGAAAACCTCAGTTGAAGTTAGTTATATTCTAACTAAGTAAGTGGATGGAATAATAAATCGGGGAAAAAACGGTTAAATTCGATTAAAAGACCGGCTGTAACCGTTAGCAGTGCCATAATTAAAACTGGGGCGGTGGAAAGAAATCTTTGTAAGGCTTCCATGTTTGTCCTCCATGTAAACAATAAATAAAGTACGTCCTAGCGAGGTGAAACAGTAATTTCTGATTCATCCGCTACAAGCTTGCCACTAGTAAATTCACCAAAAGCAAGTAAAGGCCAAGTAGAGGCAGCTAACATTTTGCTAATAGCCAAAGGAACATCGATCACAATTTCGTGCATTTCTGTGTTCTTCTGTCCTCTCACCGCAATTACGTAAGAGCGACCAGCCCAACCAATCCAGCCAGCAATATATAAGAATAAAACACTAGGGATAAAAAAGTCTCCCATGTGCGACCAGCGACCATCTACGATTAAATGGGGTAAACCCTCTGGGCCACAAAGAGCTTCGGCATAACGCTCGGCTCGAATTTGACCAGAATTGGGATCGCTTGTAGTGTTGCGGAAATTTTTAGCTTTTTGGATGTAGGCAGGATTTTCTCCGCAGGGAGTTAAATTAGCTACATCTTCTTTAGCATTCGCCGTAGGTGCAAAACCAAACCAAAGCGTAAATACTAGTATTAAAGCAAACAACCTTCTCATGAATATGTTTCCTTTTGTGACAGATAATAATTGTGTTTGTGTATAGGCGTAAAGATATTTCTTATACGCCAACTAATCTTACTTCCAGTAATAGACTGTAATTTATTAAAGCCTTGCTAATGCTTTTGTAAACTCTTTCTACTTAAGAAAGTTGGGGATTAGGCGAACATATTTGTTCTTGTAAATCAACTTATCAAAGGATGGCAACAATTTTAGCGATCGAAACAAGTTGTGACGAAACTGCGGTAGCAATTGTAAAGAACCGTCAAGTTTTAAGTAGCATTGTTTCTTCTCAAATCGAACTGCACAAAATTTACGGGGGTGTTGTACCAGAATTAGCTTCCCGGCAACATCTAGAAATTATTAACCCCTGTATTAGTCAGGCGATGTCGGAAGCAGATCTAGAGTGGAAAAATATAGATGCGATCGCAGCCACCTGTACTCCTGGCTTAGTAGGAGCTTTGCTAGTAGGAATGGCAGCAGCAAAAACCTTGGCGATGCTTTACAACAAGCCTTTTCTGGGAGTGCATCACCTGGAAGGGCATATCTATGCTTCTTATTTGGCTCAACTAAACTTAGAGCCTCCATTTCTGTGCTTACTGGTTTCTGGGGGACATACCAGTAGTATTCAGGTTAAAGATTATGGAGAATATAAACTTCTTGGCTCAACTAGAGATGATGCAGCAGGAGAAGCGTTTGATAAAGTGGCAAGGTTATTAGATTTAGGCTATCCAGGTGGTCCAATAATCGATCGCCTGGCGCAACAAGGCAACCCCAAAGCTTTTAAATTACCCGAAGGTAAAATCTCATTATCAGAAGGAGGCTATCATCCCTATGACTATAGCTTTAGCGGAATGAAAACAGCGGTTTTAAGATTAGTAGAAAAATTAGCAGTTGCTGGAGAAATTCCCGTGGCTGATGTTGCAGCTAGCTTTCAGGATACTGTAGCCAAGGTATTAACTAAACGTAGCGTCAAATGCGCTCTCGATTATGATTTAGATACTATTACGATTGGCGGTGGTGTAGCAGCAAATAGCGGTTTGAGAACACATTTACAAGATGCGGCGGACAAGCACAATTTAAAAGTATATTTTCCGCCTTTAAAGTTTTGTACTGATAATGCAGCCATGATTGGTTGTGCAGCAGCCCAACATTTTAATCTCGGACATACTTCTAATTTGAATCTTAATGTTCAATCTCGGATGGCGATTGATAAGGTAATGCAGCTATATCAATAGAATTGTTATCATAAGGCTTCAGTACATTTTCGTTATTTAACAGTCAGAGGTAATAAGGTAATTTTGTACGGCGCAAATCCAGAAGAAAAACACCCGATGCCTGGATTTCCGCAGATTTGTTTTATCAAAAACACTGTCACTCATCCCAAAATTATCGTTGGCGACTACACATACTATGACGATCCAGAAGATTCAGAAGACTTTGAACGCAATGTTCTTTATCATTATTCGTTTAGTAAAGACAAATTAATTATCGGTAAGTTTTGCGCTTTAGCTAGAAACCTAAAATTTATTATGAATGGCGCAAATCATCAGATATCGGGTTTTTCTACCTATCCTTTTTACATTTTTGGTAACGGCTGGGAAAAAGTAACGCCAGAGGATAACCAATTGCCTTTTAAAGGTGACACCTTAGTTGGTAATGATGTCTGGATTGGTTGCGAATCGATTATGATGCCAGGAGTAACCATAGGGGATGGGGCAATTATTGCTGCTAAATCAGTTGTGGTTAATGATGTTCCTCCTTACAGCATTGTCGGCGGAAATCCTGCAAAAATTATCAAACAAAGATTTACGGCGGAAACGATTAAAACATTGCTGGAAATTGCCTGGTGGAATTGGGACATTAACAAGATATCAGCCAATCTAGAATACATTACCTCTGCTGATATCGATACTCTTTTGACCATAGCTCGGAATTAGCTTTCTATTTCTTGGGGATTGATTAGCGATCGCTACTACAGCATAATTCACGAGCAATAAGGCGTAATATCTTCACCACATCGATCGGCAAGAAAGCAAAGGGCGCGAAATCTTAATGCTATTAGCTGCTCGTATAGAGGATTAAATTTGCACAAAGCAGGAATCCGAAAAACTACTTTACCAAATACTTTTATATCTCTAGCAAATGGGCATTGAGCAGGAATTAATTTGACAATATGTCTTGCGGTTTGCTCGTGTCTAATCTCTAAATTATTGAGCCATTGCTGGAGAAAAAGTACAAACTTGAAAGTTTTCTGCTGCCGTTTCTCAATTAAAGCTGTCATCGTGTTTAATTTATTGTGCTTAACTGTTATTGCTACAGTAATAAGTTATCACAATGTTTTTATTATTAATATATAATTATTTTTTATAAGTAATTAGCAGAATTTATCTTTTCAGGGTGACCTAAAATTTCAGCATAGCGATCGCTTTTTTTAGGCAGCTTGATCGAGAGAATTGTTAGTATAAGTTTTCAAGTGCTGGAAGCTAAAACAGAGAAACAAGTTCATCTCAGATTTAGAATGCTTGGCTCATAAATTTAATTATCAATTTGAAGATTTTGAAGTCCCTCGAAGCATGAGTTTGTCAAGATTTTCGATTAACCCAAGTATCATTTGTAAGTATGGTGCTGTTCTCAGTCTGTTGATTTTGATTAACGCTTGTAATGCCGATTCTCAGGCTAAATCTCAAGATGTCGATCCTCAAACCCAAGCCCAGGTAAACCGACTCAAACAAGTAGTAGCGTTGGGCAAACTAATACCCAAAGGAGAGGTAATTAAACTCTCGGTAGCAAATGCCGAGGATAGTCGAGTTAACCAAATTTTAGTTAATGAAGGCGATCGCGTCGAGAAAAATCAGGTAATTGCGATTCTTCAGGGGTTAGAAAATCGTCAAAGAGATTTAGAAGAAGCGACAAAACAAGTAGAGTTAGCTCAGGCAAGATTAGAACAAGTCCGCGCTGGAGATACCAAAAAGGCAGATTTAGCAGCACAGAAAGCGAATATTTCTCGTTTGCAATCACAGTTGCGCAACGAAACCGTTGAAAGACAGGCAGCGATCGCCTCGGCCGAAGCCCAATTAAGACAGGCAGAGTTGACCTATGACCGCAATCAAACTCTACTACAGCAGGGAGCAGTTACCCAACAAGCATCTGATGAGGCTAAAGAAGCCTTAGACATGGCTCAGGCTGCTTTGAATGAGAGAAAAGCGCAGCGAAACAATACTCGTCAAACTTTACAGCAAGAAATAAACCAGGAACAAGAAAACTTGGCTAGATTAGAAGAAATCAGACCAGTAGACGTAAAAGTTAGTCAGGTTGAGCTAGAACGTGCCATTATCGCCGTGGAACAGGTTAAGGCAGATTTAGAAGATACCAAGGTTAAAGTACCGATCGCGGGTCAAATTTTGCGGATTAATACCCGTGTTGGCGAACAGGTAAACACCGAGGAGGGAATTGTGGAATTAGGTCGCACTAATGAAATGTATGCGATCGCCGAAGTTTATGAGACCGACATCGGTAAAGTAAAAATTGGACAACCAGTCGCCATTAGCAGCGAGTATGGCGGGTTTGCAGGCAAGCTCAAAGGCACAGTAGACCATTTAGGCTTACAGGTAGGCGCAAAAGAATTATTAGAATCATCAGAAGATCCCACTCAAGATGAAAACTCTCGAATTGTCGAAGTGAAAATCCGCATCGATCCAAAAGATAGCCAAAAAGTTGCAGGAGTGACTAATATGCAGGTCAGAGTAGAAATCGGTAAAAACAACTAACAACTAACAACTAACAGATGACTGAAAACTAGTGAAACCAATTTACCTATTTTGTAAGAAAATAAATTCTTATTTACGTCGAACTCCCGTAGCATGGCTACAGTTATCTCATCAGAAAATTCGTCTGCTAGTAGCAATCTTGGGAGTAGCATTTTCGATCATCCTAATTTTCACTCAGTTGGGTCTAAGGGCGATGCTATTTGATGGGGTAACTATTTTGCCCAAAAGTCTCAATGGCGAACTTTATTTGTTGTCCTCTTATGCAAAAAGTCTTGAACATAGTTCTTTGCCTAGTGTATATCTCTATCAAGCAGATGCAATTGAGGGAGTTGCTGATGCTCGACCTCTTTATGTCAATAGTGGAAACTGGGTAAATCCTCACCTGCTGGAATCTCCCCAGGAAGATGAAGATGATGCTGCTTTACCACAATCTTCTCGCATCCAAATTTTTGCCTTTAATCCCACCAAACCAGTATTCAAGCTACCCGAAATCAATCAGCAATTAAATTTATTATCCGTTCCAGGCGGAATTTTGTACGATCGCCTGGCCAAATCTGAGCTAGGAAACATCCCACAACTAGTTAAGAGTCAAGGTTTTGTTTCCAGTATTTTAGACAATCATCGCGTCACAGTACTGGGTTTATTTAGCCTGAGCAGTACTTTTGACTACAAGGGGGTGGCGGTGATGAGCGACTGGAATTATGGGCAAATGGAGGGGACAGATAGTTTGGCAGACATTACTGTAGGTGTTTTGTCTTTAGAACCTGGAGTAAATCCTCAATCGGTAATTAAGCAGATTCAAAATAATCTTAGTCAAGATATTAAGGTATTAACCCCAGATGAATTAGCCCAAGGAGAACGAGACTTTGTCGCTACCTGGTCTGAAGGTAAAATTTTAAACTTTGGCGCAGCGATCGGGTTTGTTGTCGGTATTATTATTGTCTATCAGGTAATTTATACCGATGTCAGCGAACATCTACCAGAATATGCCACTCTCAAAGCAATGGGTTATAAAGACCGCGATCTATCATTAGTGGTGCTGCAAGAGTCATTAATTCTGGCAATTATGGGTTTTATTCCTGGCTATTTAGCTTCTTATGGAATTTACTATTTAATGGCAAAATTGATTGAGCTGCCTATTAGTATGGATTTGAGCATTGCGCTGAAAGTTTTTATCTTAAATTTACTCATGTGCGCTGTCTCTGGCGCGATCGCAATTAGAAAACTCCGTACCGCGGATCCTGCCGATATTTTTTATTAAAAACCATTAGCTAATAGCATTCAAACGCAGCAATGCAATATTAGTCTGAACAAGTCACTGGCGTTTAACTATAGCTATTAATATCTTCTTGTAACCAATCTTCTACAGGTTTACCATCCTTACGACGCAATTTAATCTCTCGCATCACAATCAAACCCGATCCTGGTGGTGCAGGTTTTTCTTCAAAGGAAATTTCATAATCATCTGGGTTTTCATTACGCTCCCTCAACCAGTCCTGCACCTTAATTGCACAGAAGAAAGACTGTCCCTGCTCGAACATACGGCTAATTTGCATCGACAGACTATGAATATTTAAACGAGCCATAATTTCAGTTTTTATTTTTCAGTTTTCAGTTACCAATATGATAGTTAATTGCTTGCAGACTATGGAAAAAACTGTTTTGCTTCTTGGTTCATATTCAGTAAATTCATACTTACCACTTAACACGTAGCAATACATCAGTACCTAATATCTAATTCTCGGATCGATATAAGCATTAATAATGTCGATCGCAATACTGGCAATCACGACAATAATACCGAAAAACACCATTACTCCCTGGACAGTAGGATAGTCTCGCAGAGATATTGCCTCATACAGCCTGTTACCTAATCCTGGCCAGGAAAAAGTTACCTCGGTCAATACTGCACCACCAAGCAAAGCAGCAAAGGTCAAGCCTAAAACTGTAATCACTGGAATCAAGGCATTTTTTAGGGCGTGGTTCATCACAATTGTTCTTTCAGCAATTCCTCTGGCTCTAGCTGCTTCTACATAATCAGCCTGTAGAGTTTGCTTGAGATTCACCCGCACAATACGTTCAAAAATACCGCTTAAGAGTAAACCCAAAGTTAGGCTAGGTAATGCCAAGTAATGCAGTGTATTCAGCAACATTCCTAGATCTCCAGCAATTAAACTATCAATTATGTATAGTCCTGTGATATTAGGCGGAGTGGCTGCACTAACAGGAAACCGAGTACCTAAAGGAAACCAGCCTAAATTAACTGCAAAGATTAACTGCAATACCATGCCCACCCAAAATAAAGGTAGAGAGTAGGTAATAATGCCAAATAATCGCCCTCCAGCATCAAGGAAATTATTGGCAGAAGAAGCAGAAACTATGCCAACGAAAACACCTACTACTACTGCCACAATCATGCTGCAGAAAGAAAGCTCCACGGTGGCGGGAAAATATTCTTTAATTACCTCCCAAACCGACAAACCACGACTGGTTAGGGAGCTACCTAAATTGAAATTAAGCAGGTCTTTAAGATAGTCTAAGTATTGTTGCCATAAAGGATTAGTTAATCCTAGTTGCGATCGCAATGCTGCTTTAGCTGCTTCTGGAGCGCGAGTACCTAAAATTGCATCAGCTGGGTCGCCAGGGGTCGCCCTCAAAAGCAAGAATACTATGGTAGCAATCGTTAGCAACATCAAAGGGGCAAGAAGCAAGCGAATCAAAATATAAGATTGCAGAGCTTTAGAGCGAGACATCCGTTCAGCCATAATAAATTGTCTTATTAGTTATAGCAGTCGTCGCTCTCATTTGAAAAATTGGCTGCCCTAGCTTGGTTTTTCTAATGGCTATTGGCTATTACGTCCAATTCCCAGCTCTTTCTTACTTTTTTTCAGTTCTTTCCATAAGAATTTAATTTGCTTGTATGCTTCATCTGGAGGCAACTTGCCGCCAGTTTCTAAGTTACAAATATAGCTAATTTTTTGAGAAAACTCCTGCAAATTAGAGTTAAAAACTAAGTTCTCAGGCTTGACATTCCCATGATAGGAATGACGTGGATGAAGAAAATTATACTTTTGTGGGTTATTTTCCATAGTTGTGGGATCTTTTTTAGACTGATTTGCAACAATCCTGTATTTAAGCTGGCACTAGCTTAACAATTTTTTAAACTACTTTTTGGCAAGAGATAAATACAAAAGTTACGTGATAACGCTACTATAAACTGGGTTTTATTTTAAATAATAACAATTCATTTAACCCTTGTTAACCTGTTCTTAATCTAAATTGTCAATTCAGCTTTTTGCTATCCATCAATCGTCAGATTTTTAAGCGACTACAATAATGTTACAGTCAAAAAAACTTTACGAAGGCAAGGCAAAAATTCTTTATACTACAGCAGACTCAGAGATCTTGCTTACCGTATATAAAGATGATGCTACTGCTTTTAACGCTCAGAAGCGGGGAAAAATCCAGGGTAAAGGAGCAATCAATTGCCAGATTACTGCTGCTCTGTTTGAATGGTTGGAATCGAAGAATATTCCCACTCACTGTCTAGATTGTCCTGAACCTAACCAAATGCGAGTTAAAGCGGTTACTATAGTCCCTGTAGAAGTAGTAGTCAGAAATATTGCCGCAGGAAGTCTTTGCCGTCAAACAGGACTGCCAGAAGGTCAAGTATTATCTTCACCTTTAGTGGAGTATTACTATAAAAGCGATGAATTAGGCGATCCCTTACTCACTCGCGATCGCATCTTTTTATTGAATTTAGTTGCCCCGCAAAGACTGACAGAAATTGATAATATGGCACGTAAAATAAATCAAAATCTCCAAACTTTTTTTGATAAATGTAATATTACTCTGGTAGACTTCAAATTAGAATTTGGCATTGATGCTCAAGAAAATTTACTTCTAGCAGATGAAATTAGTCCTGATACCTGTCGCCTTTGGGATAAAAGCGAAAGCGATCCCCAATCTAGAATAATGGATAAAGATCGTTTTCGTAAAGATTTAGGTCAAGTAGAAGCAGCATATCAAAAAGTTCAACAGCGAATTTTGGCACAGTTAAAAAAGTAATAATAAGGCAGTAGCAATAATATTTAATTTAATATTAATTGTTTTTATCAAGTATTTAACTTTAATGCTTCAATCTAAGTAAAAATAATTAATTAATAAAAATAGGGAACATCAAGTAAGATAAATAGTCATATTTTTTCAATAGTTGGCTAGCAAACCATAATTTTGTTTTAGCCAAACCAGTGCCAATGGGGCAGTTGTGAGTTAAGTTAGCCACAGATTATCACATTACGAAGTGCAGCCTCCTTGGCAAGCAGTAGTGTCCTCGCGACGCTGTAGGGCTTTGCCCTCTGCCCCAAGAGTACTTCGCCTAATGACTAGGGAATTTGCTTCGTTTGAGAAAGCAAGCTCGGCGAATCTTATTCAAAAACAGACTGACCCTGCCTCATGTCTCTTTGTCCGCTGCGACCGTTGGTTAATTCGAGACAGAATAATCATCAAAATTATCAACTTGCTAAATTCTCTATCTGGTGTGTCGAAGTGTTAATCAAACCGAAAAAAGTGCGTCTAGCTCCTGCCCTGATTACCATCTTGGCAACATCTCTAACCTTGGCAATATCTCTACCGAGCCGAGCCGAGCAGAACAGTTTTGATAACCAATCAAAAGATGCTGTAATAATTACTAAAGGTGCAGCTTTACTGCAAAACATTAAGCCAACTAAAATAGCTCAAAATCAGAATACTGACCCAGAATTACCCTCGCCTTCCGACTCTGATATACAGGTCGATCCTAATCTAAAGCTGCCTGAAATTACGCCACCAGAATTAGAGCCACCTCAAGGTGAAAATGGAGTCCAGCCGCCTGAAGATTCCGAAAATGCACCTCAATCATCCAACGAACCTCGTGTATTAGTAGCAGAAGTCGTAGTGGAAGGAGCAAACGAAGAATTAGAAGATATAGTTTATGCAACTATTGGCACTGAAGCAGGACGAACCACTACTAGAACCCAATTGCAGGAAGATGTAAACGCCGTATATGCCACTGGTTTTTTCCAAAACGTCGAGGTAACTCCAGGAGATACACCTCTAGGGGTAAGAATTACTTTTGCGGTAGAACCTAACCCAATCTTGAGTGACGTGGATGTACAAACCGTTGCTCAGGGAAATGAGAGTGGAGTTTTACCACCAGAGAAAGTTGACGAATTTTTTGGTAAAAACTATGGTCAGATTCTTAATTTGCGAGAATTGCAGGCAGGTATTATCAGAGTAAATGAATGGTACAGCAAAAACGGTTATGAACTGGCGCAGGTTGTCGGCGCACCTCAGGTAAGTCCAGAAGGAGAAGTTACCTTAGTTGTTGCTGAAGGAGTCATTGAAGATATTCAAGTTAGATATTTTGATGAAGATGATGAACCAATAGAAGGAAAAACCCGCGAATTCATTGTGACGCGGGAAGTAGAGTTGGCTCCAGGAGAGGTGTTCAAGCGCGATACGGCTCAAAGAGATTTACAGCGGGTTTTTGGGCTAGGAATTTTTGAAGATGCACGTTTTTCTTTTAGCCCAGGAACAGATCCTAGTAAGGTCATAGTTAATATTGATGTAGTTGAAGGCAGCAGCGGCTCAATTGCTGCGGGAGCTGGCTATAGTTCAGACAGTGGTTTATTTGGTACAGCGAGTTACAAGCAGCAAAACTTTGGTGGTAATAATCAAACTCTAGGAACAGATGTACAGATTGGTTCAGACAATTTTCTGTTCGACGTTAACTTTACCGACCCCTGGATTGCAGGAAGCGAAAGCCGTACTTCTTATACCGTTAATGCTTTTCGTCGTCGTTCGATCTCTCTCGTGTTTAATGGAGAGAACGATATTGATACTTTTGATGGCAGTGATTCGCCCCGCGTAGTTCGTACTGGAGGCGGAATCAACTTTTCTCGTCCTTTGCCCAGCGATCCTTTTGCCAGAAGAGATTGGACTCTTTCTACAGGTTTTCAATACCAACGCATAGAAGTTAAAAACAGTGATGGAGACGTGTCTCCTTTATCGCAACCTCGAACTTTTACCGATCTTGATACAGGTCAAGAAGTTACGTCAGAGCCATTTAATCTTGCCTTTAGCGATGATGGTACAGACGATTTATTTTCTTTACGTTTTGGCGCAACTCGCGATCGCCGTAACAATCCTCTGCAACCTACCAGTGGTTCAATACTCAGGCTAGGAACAGAGCAAACCATACCAATTGGTTCGGGTAGTATTCTCTTTAATCGACTCAGAGCCAACTATAGCCAATATTTTCCGATTAATATTGTTCCTTTTGGTGGTAATACTGAAGCATTGGCTTTCAACATTCAAGCAGGAACGATTATTGGCGATGTACCTCCTTATGAAGCATTTATCTTAGGGGGAAGCAATTCTGTTCGCGGTTTTAATGATGGTGAAGTAGGTAACGGGAAAAGTTATTTTCAAGCTACGGCAGAATATCGGTTTCCCATATTTAGAATTGTTGGTGGCGCGCTCTTCTTTGATTACGGTACATTTTTGGGTTCTGACGATAATGTTCCTGGAAATCCATCTGTTGTTAGAGAACTTCCTGGTAGCGGATATGGATATGGTTTAGGGGTTAGGGTACAATCTCCGCTAGGACCAATTCGGGTAGACTATGCCATTAATGACGACGGTGACAGTCAGATTCAATTTGGGATTGGCGAAAAATTTTAATCTGTGGGGGTAAACAACTGTTTGCCCAAAATTATGGTCAGTACAGTAGCTAGAGAGTTTAGATTGTCGGGAGTGGGATTGCATTTAGGAGAAAATGCCACTGTTAGAGTAATGCCTGCAAAGGCTGGAGATGGTCGCTATTTTGTGCGGGTGGATTTGCCTGATGCGCCGAAAATTCCAGCTCAAATTGATGTGCTAGGTCAAACTACCCTATCTACCGAATTATTGGTCGGAAAAGCTAAGGTTAGGACAGTAGAACATTTGCTAGCTTCTTTAGTCGCCTGTGGTGTAGATGATGCCCGTATCGAAATTGATGGCGAAGAAATACCTTTACTGGATGGTTCGGCTAAAAACTGGTGTGAAGCGATCGCTCAAGCTGGAATCACTCACCATAAAATAACTCCAGCTACTCAACGTTCTATTACGCCAACAGAACCAATCTGGATTAGAGAAAATGACTCTTTTGTTGCTGCTTTACCTGCACTCCAAACTCGCTTGACCTATGGCATAGATTTTACCTACGAGGCAATTGGTAATCAGTGGCATAGCTGGAGTCCTGCCGAAGCAAATTTTGCTACTGAAATTGCGCCTGCTCGTACTTTTGGTTTTGCCGAACAAATAGAACAGCTACAGCGATCGGGTTTAATTAAAGGGGGAAACCTGGAAAATGCCCTAGTTTGTAGTCATCAGGGATGGGTTAATCCTCCTCTAAGATTTACGAATGAACCAGCCCGTCATAAACTATTAGATTTAGTAGGAGATCTTAGTTTATTAGGTCTATTACCAACGGCTCACCTAATTGCTTATAAAGCCAGTCATAAACTCCATACTCAACTAGCAATTAAATTGGCTGAAATTAGATAAAAACTAGATAACCTAAGCTCGATTCAAGATGCGCTTGCACAAAATCAAGAAAATATAACAAATAACAATTAAATCCCTAATGGTAACTGTCAACGATTCTGTTTTGTCAACTCCCGATCCTGAGTTTAAAACAACGTTCAATATTCAAGAAATTCATCAGCTATTGCCCCACCGCTATCCATTTGCCTTGGTAGATCGCATTATCGACTACGTACCAGGAGAAAAGGCTGTAGGTATTAAAAACGTTACCTATAACGAACCCTTCTTCCCAGGACACATTCCCGATTTTCCCTTAATGCCAGGAGTATTAATGGTAGAGGCTATGGCACAAGTGGGGGGAGTTATTTTGGTGCAGTTACCAGGGATGACTGGTAAGTTTTTTGCTTTTGCCGGAATAGATAAGGTTCGTTTTCGCCGTCCTGTAACCCCTGGCGATCGCTTGACCATGACTGTCGAATTACTATCACTGAAGCAAAATCGCATTGCCAAAATGCAGGGAAGAGGCGAAGTAGATGGAGAATTGGCAGTTAAAGGAGAAATGATGTTTTCTTTAATTGAAAAATAATTGAAAAATTAACTCAGTATTCAGTTGCAGTTCGATTACAGTTTAATCGATATATTTAAGCAATGTTAATCACTAACTAAAAATTATTTTGATTAGGACTGCTCATCTAAATTAGATAAGTTATCATCGTGCATAATTTGGGATTAGCTAGAAGCTCAGCATGGAAATCATCATCGATCATCTGTCTTTAAACTATCAATTTAGTCTTTATCGAACTCGCCTAATGGCTAATCCTTTCACATCTAACCAGCTATAGCCTTTAGGAGAATTGATCTTGACCGCCTTAATTCATCCGACTGCTGTCATTAATAATCAGGCCCAAATACATCCCACTGTGCGAGTTGAACCATACGCAGTAATCGGTGGTCAGGTCAGTATCGGCGCTAATACTGTAGTGGGTAGCCATGCCATTATTGATGGACTAACTATAGTTGGCAAAGATAATCAAATTTTTCCTGGTGCAGCAATTGGTTTAGAACCTCAAGATTTAAAATATCAAGGAGCAAATAGTAAAGTAATCATTGGCGATCGCAATCGCATCCGCGAATATGCCACCATCAATCGCGCTACCAATGAAGGTGAAGCTACCATAATTGGCAATGATAATCTGTTGATGGCATATAGTCATATCGGTCACAACTGCACGATCAAGAATGAAGTCGTCATTGCTAATAGCGTCGCGATCGCTGGTCATGTTCAGATAGAGTCAATGGCAATTATTAGCGGTGTCTTGGGGATTCATCAGTTTGTCCATATTGGTCGTATGGCAATGGTCGGGGGGATGAGCCGTATTAGCCGTGATGTACCTCCCTATATGATGGTAGAGGGAAATCCTGCTAGAGTGCGATCGTTAAACTTGGTTGGTTTAAAAAGACGTGGTGTTAAAAGAGAAGAAATTCAACAACTAAAAAAAGCTTTTCGTCTACTCTATCTTCAGCATCTTCCACTCCAAGATGCGATCGCTCAGCTCGATCTGCTGTCTGACAATTCACACATTCAGCATTTACAGCAATTTATCCAGTATTCTCTTGCCGATCATCGAAGAGGTTTGATCGGCGGTAAGTAGAAATGCGCGATTCGCCCTTACCGAGTAGATCGCATTACACTCTTTGATTATTTAGCAGCCAAATTCAGATCCTGCACCAAGCCTTAATTTACTAAGCAACAAGACCTCAAGAGTGAATATTTGGGCATACCAGTAATTTGATCTGTTAAATTATGGCAATAACTATTTTTTTTTAGTTAGGCTGGAGTTATTCTTGAATTTTATATACATACTTCAGTAGATAGATAGCTATAAATATTACAAACAACTATGGAAAATTGTCAGATTAAGAAGATAGCAGAATTAGAAACTACTCCTGTTAGCAAGCTGAACAACCGTAAGCAGAAAAACAAAATGGCTACTTCTATCGGTCGGTTGGCTGCGGGTTGGATGATTTTGCAAAGCTTGTTCCTGGCAACTCCTACCTTAGCTCAGCAAAAGTCCAAAAATGCTTTAAGCTACAGTCAGTTTATCGAGAAATTAGAAGAAAACCAGGTTACCCAAGTAGAGATCGATGAAACTACCCAAAAAGCCAGTGTAGTCTTAAAAGGGCAATCTCAAGACGATCCTCCGCTCGAAGTATTACTGTTTGAGCGAAATCAAGATCTAATTCCGCAAATTAGAGCCAAAAACGTAGACTTTAGTATTAAATCCTCGGTGGATCGCTCTACAACCATTGGAGTCTTACTTAATCTACTAATTATTTTGGTTCTGTTATCAGGATTAATTATGATTTTACGACGCTCTGCCAATGCTTCTGGTCAAGCGTTGAGCTTTGGTAAATCCAAAGCTAAGTTTCAGATGGAGGCAAAAACAGGAATTCAGTTTGATGATGTAGCGGGTATCGAAGAAGCCAAAGAAGAGCTACAGGAAGTTGTTACCTTTCTTAAAGAGCCTGAAAAATTTACCGCAATCGGCGCAAAGATTCCTCGTGGTGTTTTGTTAGTTGGACCGCCTGGGACTGGTAAAACTCTTTTAGCCAAAGCGATCGCTGGTGAAGCTGGAGTACCTTTCTTTAGTATTTCTGGTTCTGAGTTTGTCGAAATGTTTGTCGGTGTCGGCGCATCCCGTGTCCGCGATTTATTTAAAAAAGCCAAGGAAAACGCTCCCTGTATCGTCTTCATCGATGAGATTGATGCAGTAGGTCGTCAAAGAGGTGCAGGTATCGGTGGTGGCAATGATGAGCGAGAGCAGACTTTAAACCAACTACTGACTGAAATGGATGGCTTTGAAGGAAATAGTGGCATCATCGTGATTGCTGCAACTAACCGTCCCGACGTTTTAGATAAAGCTCTACTGCGTCCTGGTCGTTTCGACCGTCAGGTAATTGTCGACTATCCCGATATGCAGGGAAGATTGGGTATTTTAGAAGTTCATGCCCGCGGTAAAAAAATTGCTCCTGAAGTATCTTTAGATGCGATCGCTCGTCGTACTCCTGGCTTTAGTGGGGCTGACTTGGCTAACCTGTTAAATGAAGCCGCAATTTTAACCGCCAGAAGACATAAAGAAGCGGTAACTATGCTTGAGGTAAACGATGCAGTAGACCGTATTGTGGCAGGAATGGAAGGAGTTCCCTTAGTAGATAGCAAATCTAAAAGGCTAATTGCTTATCACGAAGTTGGACACGCGATCGTCGCTACGATGGTTCCCAGTCACGATCCTGTGGAAAAAGTCACCCTCATTCCCAGAGGTGGTGCAGGCGGTTTAACCTGGTTCACTCCAGAGGAAGAAATGGGACTAGAAACCAAAGCTAAAATCTTGGCTACCATTACCTCTACGTTGGGGGGCAGGGCAGCCGAAGAGATAGTATTTGGTAGGGATGAGGTAACTCAAGGAGCTGGTCAAGATATTCAGGTGCTAACGAATCTAGCGCGAAAAATGGTAACTAAGTTTGGAATGTCCGATTTAGGAGTGCTTGCCTTAGAAGGTCAGGATCAACCCGTATTTTTGGGTGGCGATTCAAGCTCGAGAAATGAGTATTCAGAAGAAGTTGCTTCTCAAATAGATATCAGGATTAGAAACATTGCTTTTGATTGTTTTGCCAGAGCTAAAAGTATTATCAGTGAAAATCGCTTAGCGGTTGACCGCATTGTAGACGTTTTAATTGAGAAAGAAACGATTGATGGCAAAGAATTTCGGGAACTTCTAGCCAAGTTTTCTCCTGTCTATGGTTCTAGTCAGAAAACTGACAAGATGCGTACTCTTCTAAGTAAAAGCTAGTATCACTGTTCATTGCTCAAGCAATCGCCCTCCTGAGATTAAGGTTATGGGCGATTGCTTTTTTTGCTTCAATTACTCAAAACTAGTACAGTTAGCATTAAAAAGAAACAATAAAGCTAAGTAATTGGCTCGATTGCAGTTCGACGAGCGATCGCTCTAGTATTTAAACCATGATATTTTTCTGCCTGAGACATTTTGAACTGTAATAACTCGCTCTGAACTAAATTAAACTGCTGCTGTGGTTTAATTGGCACAACATATAAAGCTTGAAGAATCACTTGCGCGATCGCCTGTGCCAATAGAGGAGGAACAGAATTACCAATTTGCCGAAAGCCATGCCATTTGGTAGCGTGGAACATGAACCAATCGGGATAGGAATGCAATCGTGCAGCCTCTCTAACGGTAATACAGCGAGGGGTAATCGGATGAATAGGACGAGGAGAAGTAAATGCACCTCGATTACTAGCCGTACCCGCTCTAAGGGTAATGCACAGACCATTCAACTCCAAACGATAAAAATGAGAAACGCGATCATTCTTGCCTGGAATTGTAGTCGCAAATCTAGCGATGGTTTGTGCAGTATGTTTGGTGCGGCGGCTACAGGTCAAAAGTGCTGGATTATATATTCTGCCATAGGCGTAATTATCAGCAACTAAACCAGGATCGCGTAATTTGCTAGCATACTGACTTGGTTGACCATAGTTGGCCACGACCCAATCTCGAAGCTCTAATTCTGGATAATAATCGACTTCAGGAATATCGCCAATGGCTTCTGCCACCGTCGGAGTAGGCGGTAAATTGTGGTTAATTGATTGAATAGCTGCCTGACGAGGCTTTGTGAGGGGAGGGTTAGTCTTTGGTTGGGGATAGTTGGGCAAGTCTAAACTTTGACGACAGCCAAGCAAAAATAGCCTGTGGCGATTTTGAGGTACTCCATAATTAGCTGCATTTAATACTTGGGGAGTCTCTGCTACCTGATAGCCCGAAGCTTTAAACTCACTAATAATTGTCTGTAAAATCTTTTTTTGCTTGCCAATGGTAATTCCCCGCACATTTTCCATCACAAAAAACTTGGGCTGTAAGTCCAGGACAAGGCGTAAAAAATTAAATACGAGAGAATTGCGATCGTCACCAAAATCTCTTTTTCCCATTAGCGAGAAACCCTGACAGGGTGGTCCGCCAAAAACTACATCAATATCGCGATCGCCAATTGCTGATAATTCCCTAATTTCCCTGGCACTAGTTTCAGTAACGCTTTTACAAATAGTTGTCCAAAAAGGAAAGTTATATTCATGGACGCTAGCGTGAATCGGATCTAGTTCTACTGCTGCCAAAACATCAAACCCTGCTTGTTCAAAACCTAAGGTCATTCCTCCTGCACCCGCAAATAAATCTACGGCAATTGGTCTTTGATGTTCAGTCACGTTAGTTTACGTCTGGAGACAAATTAAGGTTCATTCCACTCAATGTAAGATTTTAGTCTGATTAGTTCACAATTGCCCACCCAAAAAATCTTGGGCAGAATTGCCTTGAGTTCTTATGCTCGTTCTTAATCTATGAGATGATGAAAAGTTAATAATAGATTGTCTCAACATAGGAGTTGGAGTGTGGCAGAAATTCAATTTGCTAGAGGTGTAAATGAAGAAGTAATTCCTGATATTAAAGTTACTCGTTCTAAAACAGGTAATAGCGGTACGGCTACTTTTTATTTTGCAGATCCCAATATCTTGAGTAAAGAGAGCAGTGACGAAATTACTGGAATGTATCTAGTTGACGATGAAGGCGAAATTGTCAGCCGAGAAGTCAAAGGTAAATTTGTTAACGGTGAAGCCAGAGCTATTGAAGCTGTATTGATTATGAAATCGGTCGAGGAATTTGAACGTTTTGTTCGTTTTATGAATAAATATTCTGAAGAACACGGCTTAGGGTTAGACAAATCTTAATTTACTCAAAATATTAGCCAAAAAGTCCAGATAAATGAGCGAATCAGGGGAATTTTATCATATATGATGAGATTTCCCCCTGTAATTATTAGTATTTGTCCAGATCCAGCAGCCACAAATGATTCCGCATCCAGATCTTCAAAATATTATGGTCAACTGTGCCATAATTACCGTCAGCGATACTCGTACCCCAGAAACAGACAAGAGTGGTCAAATAATTCAGCAGTTGTTGCGAGATGCAGGGCATCAAATAGTAACTTATGCCATTGTCAAGGATGAACCTAAAGACATCCAAAATTTGTTAATTCAATTAGATCTTCAACCCGAGCTATCGGCAATCATTTTTAGCGGTGGCACAGGAATTGCACCAAGAGACACAACCTACGACGTTATTAGCAACTGGCTAACTAAAACTATTCCTGGTTTTGGCGAAATATTCCGCTATCTTAGCTATCAAGAAATCGGTTCAAGAGCGATCGCTTCTCGCGCCGTGGCAGGAGTGAAAAACCAAAAAATATATTTTTCTCTTCCAGGGTCTTCTAATGCTGTAAAGCTGGCTCTAACTCAACTTATCTTGCCAGAAATAAATCATTTAATTAGGCAAATTCAGGGCAAAAAATAATTTATATTAGGTAATCGAATAGCCTGATTATCTCCTCAAGCTCGATAATTTACTAGTTAAAATCACTGAGCAATAATCATGGTTATTAAGCTGTTAATCTTAGACATTCAATAATATTGTGTTTTAATATGTGTAGTGAATTTTTATCTCGAAACAGAGATTAATTTTCGGCTGTAGTTGCTAACAAAGTTAATTATGGTTCAAAAACTATTTGCTTCTTTAACTAGCTCGGTCGCGATCGGCTTTTTATTAACTAATCAGATACAAGTAAATTCTCAAGAATATGTTTTTTCAGCACCTCCAGAAGTAGATCGCCAGTTAGTAGAAATTCCCGCCCAAGAAGAATATCCACTAGATGAATGCTCTGCTGAATCGGCAATTGAACCCAGTACTCCATTAGACTCTCATGACTGTAACTGTGTAGACTGTGAAGACTTGGTTCAAGATTCTGAAACTAGCGGACAATTATCTTTGGATAGTCAACCAAACAGCCAATAGATGAAAGGTGAATTAATTGACTGGCTTCAAATATGTTTAAACTTATTAAATCAAAGTACGGCTCGGATTATTTGGAACTTATTTTTAGCCTTTATACCTCTTACACTTAGTTTTTATTTATTTCGTCCATCAGCTATACGTAATCTATTCTGGTGGACTATTTTACTTATTTTTATTGTTTTCTTACCCAATGCACCATATATTTTAACTGACTCAATTCATATTATTGAACTAAGCCGAGAAAACTATCCTTATTGGGCAATTATACTGATTTTAATTCCTCAATATATCTTATTTATTACCACTGGATTTGAAGCCTATGTAATTACTTTAATTCGCCTCGACAATTATCTAACTAATTCAGCAGCTCAAAAATATTTGCTATTAGTTAATGCGATCGCTCATGGTTTGTGCGTCGTTGGTATTTATCTTGGTAGATTTGAACGATTTAATAGCTGGGATTTGGTTACCAAACCAGGCAAACTAATGCTGATTACTGCACAAGACTTACTTAATAGTTGGAAACTGCTGAGTATGGCGATCGCTTTTTGCTTAATTTGGCTACTTTCAGAGTTTATTAAGTTAGTTAATTATCGGATTAAATTAAATAAACAGTAATGTTCAGTACCTATAGCGGTTCTCATTCACGTAAGGTACAGTCTGACACCCTGGTTTTTGCTAATAGCCAATGGGACGCGATATGCCCGTGCATGATTAGCTCCGCTAATCATGCACGGGCTAATGGTTCATGCCTAATTGAGGTATACCTTATAAATATGAGAATTGCTATATAATAGTTAACTAATAATTAATCCGCTCCAAGATCTGTTCTACAATCATTTCAGGTGAACAAGAAACATCAATAGTTACTACAGCATTCTGGGGTTCTTCTAAGGTATCAAATTGGCTTTGAAGTAAGTCGGGATTCATAAAATGGCCTGTGCGCTTGTACATTCTGGTTTGAATGCAGTCATAATCACCACGCAGATAAATAAAGACAACCTCAGAATGATTGTGGCTGAGAATCTGACGATACTTAGATTTAAGTGCTGAACAAGCCAAGATAGCATGATGCTTGCTGTTTAAAGTATTTATAATTAATTGCTTAAGTTCTGCTAGCCAAGGCAGGCGATCGCTGTCGGTTAGAGGGATACCACGGTTCATTTTGTCGATATTTGCCTGGGGATGAAAATCATCTGCATCATAAAAAGCCCAACCAGTGCGATCGCTCAACAGCTTCCCTATGGTAGATTTTCCAGTCCCTGAGACTCCCATGATGATATAAAACATACAATTTTAAGTCTAGGATTGACGCTAGACTATATATCTAAACATTGATTTAATTCTTTTTCAGATTATTTTTTTAATTCATTTATGAATGCGATGACAACAACTCCTTCTACGGCAACTTATGATGTAATAGTTATTGGTTCTGGTATTGGCGGATTAGTAACAGCTACTCAACTAGCAGCTAAGGGAGCAAAAGTATTAGTTTTAGAACGTTATCTAATTCCAGGTGGTAGTGGTGGATATTTTGAGCGATCAGGATATCGTTTTGATGTTGGTGCATCAATGATTTTTGGCTTGGGCGACAAAGGTACAACTAATTTACTGACTCGCGCCTTAGATGCAGTAGATATGAAGATTGAAACCTTTGCCGATCCGGTGCAGATCCACTACCATTTGCCAGACGGCTTAGAATTAAAAGTTCATCGCGATTACGAAGCATTTTTACAGGAATTAATCGCCATTTTTCCCCACGAAGAACCAGGAATTCGCAAATTTTACGGCAAATGTTGGGAAGTATTCAATTATCTTAACTCGATGGAGCTTCTTTCTTTAGAAGAACCTCGTTATTTAACGCGAGTATTTTTCCAGAAGCCTTTATCTTGTTTGGGCTTGGCTAAATATTTGCCCCTCAATGTCGGAGATATTGCCCGTAAATATATTAACGATCCTAAGCTGCTTCAGTTTATTGATATGGAGTGTTATTTATGGTCAGTTGTTCCTGCTGATAAAACACCAATGATTAATGCGGGAATGGTATTTAGCGATCGCCATTATGGAGGCATCAACTACCCTAAAGGTGGTGTAGGACAAATTGCTCAGAAGTTAGCCGACGGCTTGATTAAGGCTGGCGGAGAGATTAAATATAAATCTAGAGTAACCAAGGTAGCGATCGAGAACGGTAAAGCTGTTGGTGTCAAACTTGCAGATAATACTGAATATCGTGCTAAAAAAATAGTTTCTAACTCTACTCGTTGGGATACCTTTGGTAAACTGATCGAGCCTCAATACACACCCCAAAAAGAAAAAAAATGGCAGCAGCGATATCAAAAGTCGCCTAGCTTTCTCAGTCTGCATTTGGGAGTTGATGCTAGCGTGTTGCCCGCAGGTACAGATTGCCATCATATTTTGCTGGAAAACTGGGACAAAATGCAAGAAACCGAAGGAACAATTTTTGTCTCTATTCCTACTTTGCTAGATCCTAGTCTTGCTCCTTCAGGACACCACATCATTCACACCTTTACCCCTAGCTGGATGGAAGATTGGCAAGGACTATCGAACCAGGAATATGAAAATAAAAAAGAAACCGCAGCAGCAAAGTTAATTAATCGTTTAGAGGCAATTTTCCCTGGACTATCGGCAGGCTTGGACTATCAAGAAGTAGGAACTCCGCGTACTCATCGCCGTTTTTTAGGCAGAGAAGACGGTACTTATGGCCCAGTTCCTCGTCGTAAATTAGCTGGTTTATTAGGAATGCCCTTTAACCGAACCAGTATTCCTGGACTATATTGCGTTGGTGACAGTACTTTTCCTGGTCAGGGTCTAAATGCCGTTGCTTTCTCTGGCATGAGCTGTGGACACCGCGTGGCAGTAGATTTGGGACTGAATAAAAGACGGGGAGACGCTTGAGAGTGGAATAATTTTTTATTTGATACTGCTAGAAAAAACTAGAGTCTAAAGCTAAAAGCTTATTAGCTAATAGCTATTAGCTACAAACATTTTCACTACCAACTTTCAACCTAGAACTAACATCGGTCAAAACTATCGGCGATTGCGACTTCTCTAGTTCGGTTTTACATCTTGGTCAAGGGATAGAAAACAGATAGTATCAATACAAATCAAGGGTATTACTTTTATTGTTTTCATTTGGGTACTACTTAAGAATAAGCAGGGAGAAGTAAGAGGAGGTCGAATATTAAAGTGCAAAACTGGTTGCTGCAAAATTTGAGCGATATACTCAATCGAGAATCAAAACCCCAAAGTATCGATGAAGCAAAAAATGCTGCTGATTATGCTGTTCAGCAGGTAGGAGAGAAAAAAATAGGTCAAAAATACTATAGCCAAAAGCAGCGTTTGGCACAGTTAAATGCTCAAAGAGAATGGCGTAGTGCGATCGCTTCTGTAGAAGAACTTCTTTTATCGGAAATAGAACATAATCAGACAACAGGTGCGTCAGCCAAACTGGGTCTAGTTTTTTCTGCTCCTGTACCTTTGTTGAGTAACTCAGATTTAGTTGCTAGTTTTCAGTCGGCAGCTTTTACAACGGATGCCTTTAAGCTTAATGCTTTAATGCCTTGTCAGTCCGTAGCAGTAGAGCCAGTAGTCGAACAACATATACCACCAGTAATTGAGCTACCTTTAATTCCCCATGATCCGATTGGTCAAGAACAGTTTTGTTTGGTTTTGACTGCTAAGTTCGGTTTAGTCATGGTTTTAGGCGAAGACTCGCAAGGAAATGCCAAATTTCATTTTTCCTTCGATCCTTTAACTTTGAGTGAAGTTTGGGCAACGCTGCGATCGCGCTTAGTCATCGCTAATTATCGCCGTTTAGAGCAGTTAGATAGCCAAGTAGAACAGTTTGCTCCACCAAACCCCCATTACCGTTTAGTAACTAAATTTAGTCGTCAGTTGCTAGAGCATATGTCTGATTTTGATGCTTGGGGATTTAATTCTCGTCAGGTAGAAAATATTCCTGCAACTTCCGCATCAGACAAGCTTCAATCAGCTTTGACCTCAACAAGAGCCACTAGCCACATTGAAATGGAACTGTTACAGGCTCTTACCCACGAAGTAAGAACACCTTTAACTACAATTCGTACTTTAACTAAACTACTGCTCAAGCGTCAGCAAGACTTTAAACCTAAAGTGGTTCAACGGTTACAAACCATTGATCGCGAGTGTACCGAACAAATAGAGCGAATGGAATTAATTTTCCGCGCTGCTGAATTTGAATCTACACCCACTGCCAAAGCCGTAGAATTAGTTCCGTTTTCACTAGAGCAGGTATTTCATCAAAGTATTCCTCGTTGGCAAGAAAAAGCTAAACGACGCAATGTAGACCTAAAATTTACTCTGCCTCAAAGTCTACCAAAAGTTATCAGCGATCCTGGGATGTTGGATACCGTTTTGACTGGTTTAATGGAAAGCTGCACTCGTAGTCTGCCCACTGGTGGACATATAGATGTCAAAGTTTCTACAGCGGGTAATCAGCTTAAGCTACAGGTGCTTTCTCAAGCTAGTAATGTTGATAATCCTTTAAAGTCTTTAGGACAATTGCTAACCTTCCAGCCGGCAACAGGCTGTTTGAGTCTTAATTTAGACGTAACTAAGAATATCTTTCAAGCTTTGGGAGGCAAACTTACCGTCAGACAAAGACAAGAACAAGGTAAAGAACTAACTATTTTCCTTCCCTTAGGTAACTCTCGTAAAAGCTCTAATCCAGAACCAAGTTCTTGTGTAGGTGCTTAACTCAGTGGGTTTGTTTCAGGTTAACTAAGTTCTGCTGGTATTGCGGGCAGCAAAATTTTAAAGGTAGTTCCTTTACCTACTTTGCTGCTTACGGCAATAGAACCGCCGCAGCGTTGAATTAGCTGTTTGACTAGAGTAAGCCCTAATCCTGCACCCGTTGCCTTATCTTCGGTAGTTGGCTTAGTACGATAAAATCCATCAAAAATTTTGTTGATTTCTTTAGTAGCAATACCAACTCCTGTATCCATAATCAAAATTTCGATCTGCTCATTGTCATTTTTGAGTGCTGCTTGAACAAAAACCTTTCCCTTTGGTGGAGTGAATTGCAGACTATTGTTGAGTAGGTTAATGATAATTTGTCTGAACCAAGGGCGAGGACAGGAAATAGGAAGAAGATTTGCGGGAATTGTGTATCCTAGCTGAATGTCTTTTTCTTCGGCTAGTGGTTGGTAAGTGCTAACTATTCCTGGAACAATATCATCTAAGCGCAGATATTCTGCTTTAGTAGGAGTATCTAGCTGCAATAACCCAAGTAAACCACCGATCAGGGAATTTTGGCGATCGCACTGCTCACTTAGCATCTGGAGGTAACGCTGACGTTGCTCACCTTTAATCTGCTTCGATTCTAATAAGCTTAACGCCGTTTTCATGTGAGTAATAGGCGATCGCAATTCTTGAACCAAATTACTGAGAAAATCTGACTGTAATCCTAATACAGTTAAACTTTTTTCGCGAAGATGACTCGTCCTAGATAACGATGAATTAAATGCAGTCTGTACTCTTTCATTCTGACTTACCTGTTGGAGAACTAGTTTGCCGATCAAGTCAGTCCTAACTATCACCTGGGGGTTAATGCTGAAATCTTGGTCTTTGAGGCTAGCGCTAAATACAGTGTTGTGTTTAATCCCCAAAAGGATCGGAGCAATTGCCTGGGGGGCGAAGCTAGAAACCATTTCTAGGTATGGTTGCTGTAATCTTTTACCTGAAGCATCGATCTCAATCTTGCTTTTTTGCCATTGAGCTAATGTTAAACTGCAAAAATCAGTTGCTAAAACGATTAAAAAAGATTCTCTTTGTAGCGTGGAGTTTTGGTTTAATTTAATCGAGACAACTGGTGTTTTGGCAGAAGTATCTTTTAGCAAAGATAAGGCGGAATGATTTCGTTGATTACTACAGACTACAATACTTTTGGTATTGCCCTCTTGACATAGCCTTTGAATCTGATTAAGCCAGCTTTTAGTTTGAGGCAGTTTAACCCAAACTGTTGCTTGAAGTTGCTCTTTAATCAATAGTTCAATCACACTGCTAACATAAGATTGAAGAGTTTCTGCTCCAACAGATAAGGGAACAAGAGGCTCATCTAAGTCCTGAGTTAACTGGTACAAAGATGGTTCAGAGGTAGCAATATTCATACTTATTAATAACTGAACTTTTTTTATCTAGCTCAATTGCAGGAAATAATAATTTACGCTTAGGTTTACGAGAATTTCACTAAAATTATTGATAAATAATTAACAACTATTACAGACAAACCCTTAAAGTGGCAACCACAGATTGAGCTAAAGCTTCTAAATGATAACCGCCTTCTAAACCAAATAGAGGAAATTCGGTAATTTCTAAGACATACTTTGTCAATAAATGGTAATCTTTGGGGTTTAAAGCCATACTGGCTAAAGGATCGTCATCATTAGCATCATAGCCAGCACTAACAATTAAAACGTCAGGTTGCCAATCGTCAAAAAAAGGCATTACTTCTCGTTCAAAAGCTAACTGATATTCGGCAATTGTACTTCCAGCTTGCAGCGGCAGATTTAAAACATTTTGATATTTACCGCTTTTACCCCGATCGCTACCTGTGCCTGGATAACCAGGATACTGATGTAGAGAACAATAAGCAACATTGGGATTGTCTTGAACAATTGCCTCTGTTCCATTACCATGATGAACATCCCAATCTAGAATACCTACCCGCTTCACATTTGGTTTAGTTAAAGCATATTCGGCGGCGATCGCCGCATTAGAAAACAAACAGAATCCCATCGCCGTATTCCTCGTAGCATGATGTCCTGGAGGACGCGCCAGCACAAAAGCAGGCTGATGTTCTAAAACTCGATCAACCCCGTCAAGCCAAGCACTTACTGCTAGTAAAGCAACTGCATAACTGCGGGCAGAAATTGGGGTATCACCGTCTAAATAGCCTCCGCCCTTGCCAGCAACTCGTTGAATGCGTTCTATATGTTCACTAGTATGAACCTGTTGAATATAAGATAATACGTTTCTTGACTCAGCAGGAGTAGGTAGCTGCCACTTGATTCGCGATCGCCATTCCCTAGTCTGTAAAGCATCAACGATCGCCGTTAGTCTTTTGGCTTTTTCAGGATGACCATATCCCGTATTGTGTTCTAAAAATTCTGGAGAATAGATAACCGAAATCATACTTCCCTAGATCTAATATTTAGCGGTTTTCTTTTTAACCTTAGATAACTTTGAGAATAGGCGATCGCGATCATCAAGATTTATTTACATAGATTTATTTACAAATATTGCTCCAAGACTTGCTTAGTTTCTCTACCTGTTTTTGCCCAGCTAAACTTTTGTGCTTGTTGCAGGCTAAGTTTGCTTAGTTGCGATCGCATTTGGCAATCCTCAGCTATAGCTACCATTGCCGAGGTAATTGCTGCGCTATCATAAGGATCGATTAAAATTGCTGCATCTCCCGTTATTTCAGGTAAAGAAGCCAAATTAGAAGTAATTACAGGAGTCCCACAGGCCATTGCTTCTAATACGGGAAGTCCAAAACCTTCCCAAAAAGTCGGAAACACTAAGGCAACTGCATTACTGATAACTACGGGTAATTCTTGGTAAGTAAGGTAATTTAACCATTTAATTCTAGATTCAACTCCTAATTCTTGAGCCTGCTGCTGAAGTTTGGGGGTAAAACGGGGGTCAGTTGAACCTGCGATCGCCAAATGATAATCTTGATTGGTCATAGCTGCAAAAGCGGCGATCGCGCCTGATAAGTTTTTATAGGGATCTTGGCGACCAAGATATAAAAAATAAGGCTGTTTAAAATTAGCAGATTGCTCTCGAGGATAAAAATTAGCTGCGTCGTATCCTAGTAGAATTGGCGTAATTCGCTCGGCAATAATCCCATAATAATTAACTAAATCTTGAGCAGTAGCCTGAGAATTACAGGTAATATGTTCTGCCTGTTGCAATACCTGCGGGACAACATAGCGAAAATAATTAGTCAAAGGTGAAGTGTGACGCGGAAAACGTAGAGGAATGATATCGTGGCACATAACTATATAGCGAGACGTACTATACAGCGGTGCTTCGGGAATTGGCGAGTAGATTAAGTCCGCCTTTAACTCCCGATAAATCTTAGGTAGCTGAAGCTGTGTCCAGAGCAAACGCCTTAGATGTCCTTTGCTACCTTGTGCGGGAGTCATGTTACCCGCGATCGCATATCGCTTAAAGCCCTCAAAACTCTGAGCTGATAATAGCGTTGGGTTCAAACTATCTAGACAATTAATTACATTCTGAGCATAGGTAGCAATACCTGTTGGTTTATCGAACAGGATGGCTAAATTAACTAACAGTGGATTAGACAAAGTTTAATAATTACGCAAAAAAGGCTGAAGTAAATTTTTAACAAAGCTAAGAGCTAAGAGCTTACCGCAAAGCGATTTAATTTGGGAACTATATTTATCGTCTTGCAGATTCAGTATAAAACAACACTTAATTAATTATTTCAGCAGAAAACTATATAAAAATTGTGTAATTGGGAACTATATTGGTTGAGTTGCCACAAAGGAGGGTATGAGGTGTCATCAGGTTGGATAAAATCGCTAGTTTCAATATCTTTGGGTCTGTTTATCTGGGATGCAGGATTATCAGCCCAAGCAGTACAGCCTGCTATAGATCGTACTGAAGAATGTGAATTACTAGTAATCGGCGGCGGATTATCAGGAGTAGCCGCCAGTTATGAAGCTTTGTTGGCAGGAAAAACAGTTTGTCTGACCGAAATTACCGACTGGGTGGGAGGACAAATTTCTGCCCAGGGAACTTCCGCACTAGACGAAAGAACTACTCAGCGATCGCGCCTATTTTTTCCCAGTGGTTATTTAGAATTTAGAGAGGGGATTAAAGAGTATTATGAAGAGCTAAATCCTGGTGATTGTTGGGTAAGCGAGTCTTGTTTTTTACCGAAAGATGCCAACAAAGTGATGTGGTCACAGCTAAAAGATGCTGAAGCTAAAGGAAAAGGTACGTTGAAATGGTTTCCTAGCACAGTAGTCAAAGATTTAACAATTGAGACAGTGGCAGAGGAAGGAACAGGGAAACAAATAACTAGCGCGGTAGCTATTCAGCATAGTTCTAAAAATGAGTATTTACCCCTTAACACTTTGCCTCTATCTAGCACTATTGAAGATGCCTACAGCTACGAAGAGTCAAATAAATTTAGTAAAGAAGTCATTCGCTTTGTACCCGCAACCACCTCAGAGCAGGCTGCCGACTGGTACGTAATTGAAGCGACAGAGACTGGAGAAATTGTTGCCCTAACTGATATTCCCTATCGTTTGGGAATCGATCCGCTTTCTGCTTATGAACCTTCTTCTTCGAGCGTAGCAGGCAATCCTTACTGTACCCAAGGGTTTACCTATACCTTTGCCATGGAGGCGACAAAAGACCCTCAAGAAAATGAAAAGCCCCTTTTCTATGACCAACATAAAGGCTATTACAGTTATGAACTCGAAAGATTAGCTGATTTTGACTTAGTATTTACCTATCGCCGTATCTGGAGTCCTGAGGAAGGGGATACAGAGAAATTCAGCGGGATTGAGTTTAGCGCCCCGACACCTGGGGATATTTCGATGCAAAATTGGACTTGGGGTAACGATTATCGCCCAGGAACATCTGAAGATAACCTCGTCTATACTCGCGAACAGCTAGAAGAATTGGGTCAACTTGAACCAGATGGTTGGATGGGAGGATTGCGTACCAGAACTTTAAGCCGAGGCGAAGATCATGCCTTAGGTTACTTTTATTGGCTGGTAGAAGGAACAACGGATTCCCAGTTAGGAGATGGTGTTAAAAAACCTCAGCCTAATCATCGTTTGGTTAAAGGATTAGATTCGCCTATGGGTACGGCTCATGGCTTATCCAAATATCCCTATATTCGAGAAGGTAGACGGATTATTGGCAGAGTCTATCCTGGCTATTCTCAGGGTTTTGGTGTAACCGAAATTGATATTTCACGGGCAGACTATCGAGACGAACACTATAGCAAAAACCTCAGCGAGCGTACTTATCGCCAGCTTTGGCAAAGAATAGACGGCATTGAAGCTGTCAGTAACAAAAACATAGATATTGACAAGATTGAAAAACGTACTCGCTCTACGATCTATCCCGATTCTGTAGGAGTTGGTCACTATGCGATCGATTTTCATCCCTGTATGAACGAAAGCCCCCCAGAGAAGGCAGGCAATACCGAACGTGAAGGAGAAAGAAAAGGAGGTGGACAGGCTTATCCTTTTCAAATTCCTTTGAGGGCAATGATTCCTCAAGAAATTGATAATTTGATTGTCACAGGTAAAAGTATTGCCACTAGTCATGTTGCGGCTGCTGCTTATCGGGTACATTCTTTTGAATGGTCTTCAGGTGCTGCTGCTGGAATAACCGCAGTATTTGGTTTAGAAACAGAAATTATGCCCTATCAATTAGTAGATGAAGCATTTATCAAAGAAGACGAGCTAAAAATCTTAAAAGATAAGCTTGAAAAAAGTGGCAACCCTACTGCGTTTCCTGACACCTCAATCTTTAATCAGGATTGGTCAGATTGGCAGTAATTTTTGAGGACTGAGGAATGAGGAAGTTTATCGATCATTATGGCAATTTCTTTATTTAGTCAATCCTACTTTTGACCTTCATTTTAAAAGAGGCTGGAGGGGCAATAGTCAAACCGCGACGCACTGGCAACATGGGGCGATGCCTTTGGCTAGCTCCGCGATCGCTCATTAATTCTAATTGAAAGCGCGATAAAATTGTCATGGTTACTAATTTCATTTCTAGTAATGCCAAAGCAGAACCAATGCAACGGCGATTTCCGCCACCAAAAGGAATATATTCGTAACTGGAATAAGCTTTGTGTAAAAATCTTTGCGGGTCAAATTGTTTAGAATTGGGATATAAATCTTCTCGATGGTGAAGCGAATAGATAGAAATCATTAACCAAGTATTAGCTTCAAGATCGTATCCCATGACGGACATTGGTTTAGTAAGTACGCGAGCAAAAGTTCCGGCTGCAATGGGATAAATTCGCAGTGTTTCCAAAACTACTGCATTTAAATAAGCTAAATTATTTATTTCTCGGTAATCTAAACTGTTTCCCCAAGAATTTAATTCAAAGCGCAATTTTTCTGGTACTTCTGGAATATAATGAACCCAATAAAAAAGCCAAGCCAAAGCTGAAGCAGTTGTTTCGTGTCCAGCAAACAACAAAGTTATTAATTCATCGTGTAATTCTTCATCTGTCATTCCTGCCCCATTTTCATCTTTTGCTAATAGCAACAAGCTAAAAATATCTTTAGTTTCTAATTTTCCTGAAGCTAATAATTCTCGTTTTTCTTTTATTTCTGCATAGATTAAAGTTCTAATTTCTTGTTGTAACAGTAGAAATTTACCCCAAGGACTAAATTTACCCCAGTCTTTTTGTAAGAAAGGAAAAAAGATCAAGCTTGAATTTAAAGGATTATTAAATGTCTCTAAAAGTGTAGTTAACAACTCTCGTAGTCGGTCATATCGCTCTCCAGAATCAATACCAAATACCACACTCAAAATTACTCTCATCGTAATTTCTTGCATTAGCGAACGAACTTTAAAAGGCTTTTTAATATCCAGACGATCGCAAACTTTGTTAGTTATATTAACTATCTGCTCGCTACATTTTTGCAGAGATTCGCCATGAAAAGGAGGCATCAATAAACGTCGACGATTTCTATGTTCTTTACCATCTAATAATAATAAAGAATTATCTCCCACCAGAAAGCTCAACATTTTATTGCCCCTACCAACTTCAAACTTATCGGGAGAAGCAGTAAAAATATCCTCGATCGCCTTTGGATTACTAGTCACAATCGTTGGCGGAGAATTTTTAAACGTTACCTGATAAAAGTCTCCATACTTCTGATTACGTTTTTCCAAAAATTCCAAAGGACGTAAAATGGAATCTATCTGGCGAATGGTTCTCAGCCAACCAGATGTACTTTTAACTGTTGTTATTTGCTTCATTAATAGTGCGATCGCCCTTATCGTTTTGATTGCTATTAAATTGATTCTAACGAAAACCAAAAAAGCTATTAGTTACAAGTTTGGATGTTGAAGATTGCTAGCTACTGGGTTAATGATATTGGCGATCGCCAATAACCCCATCTATCTTGTCTCTCGATCGTCGGTTGTCGCCGTAAAACAAGTTTCCCATATTTTTTCATCTTGCAATTCAAAGAAGATGGAAATTAACAAAAGCTTTCTAGCTCAGTGATCTATTTCAAATACATTTATAATTCATAAATAATTATCAATAATAATTTACTGAGGCTGAGAATTATTCTGATGAAATTTTCTTTTTGGCTAAGCACTAGCTTAGTACTAACTACCACGATCGCTAAACCAACATGGAGTCAAATAAGTTCTGAAGACAAAGTTATTTTATTAGGCAGCACCATCGCCAATAAAAGTTATCTAGCAATTATTACGCCAAGCAAGTCAGAACAACATGAAGAAAGATACTTGGCACTTGAGCCTAATGATGCTTACGCTTATTTTAATCGGGGTAATATTTACTTTGACCAAGGAAAACTTGAGTTAGCTATTGCTGACTATAACCAAGCGATCGCAATTAATCCTAACCATGCTGAAGTTTATAGTAATCGCGGTGCTGCCTATTCCAGGCAAGGAAAACTCGAATTAGCTGTGGCTGACTTTAATCAAGCAATTAAGCTTAATTCTAACTATACTAATCGGGGTACTCTTTACAAACAAAAAGGAAAACTGGAATTAGCTGTGGCTGACTTTAATCAAGCAATATTACTCGATTCTAACTTAGCTGAAGCTTACGGCAATCGGGGTCTAATATATATGCAAATGGGAAATAGCAAAGCAGCGCGCTCAAATTTACAAAGGGCTAAAGAATTGTTTGTTTCTCAAGGTAATATCCCTGGTGCGAATAAAACTAATAAGCTATTAAACAATTACCTTAATTATTTGGCAGTACCAACTCCTTAAAACTAAATTGATAATTTGAAATCAAGAAAATTAATTTAATTAATGGTGATCTAATTACTTTTATTTACAAGTTTGGATGTAGAAAATCGCCAGCTATTTCATCGAGCTTTTTGGCGATCGCCAGTAGTTCCATGTCTCGCCATCTTTTCCCTACTATTTGTACTCCGATAGGCAATCCTGACTTACTTTGTCCGATGGGAATAATTACTACAGGACTACCTGTTAAATTTAAAGGCATAGTGTAACCACCACAAGCTAAAAGATAACGATGCTTAATGCCATCTACTTCAATTGAACTGGCAAAATCACAATGGGCAAATGCAGGAGTTATGGATATAAAACAAATCCACGCATCCCAATCATTCATAAAGCGATCCATTTGGGTCATAATGCGATCGCGATGAGTCAAGACAGTATTGTATTTTGCCAGGCTTCGTAAGAGTCAGATTGAAAATGTATCTAAAGGGGACATTTTAGTCCAAAGAGATTTTATTCATTCTCTGTTTGGAATTGCCGTTTAAAAAATCAGTGAGCCAAAAAGTTTTTCTGTTCGTTTGAATTTTTTGCAACATGAACCTCTTTTTCTGTATCAACACCAAAATTTATCATTTCTCTTCTCTTATAAAAGTTTTTTGCTTTGGGTAGTGCGTGCAAACTGACTCTTCCTTCATATCCTAGTTGCCTACTTCTTTTCTGGGCAAAAAATAATCAAGTTGGTCCAACTCCCTTGAAGTCTGGAGGATTTTTGAGAGAAATCCGATTCCAAGGGGCTGTTGATAAAAAATCAACATAGAGTATTTTTTGTTGAGGATTATCTCTAGAGTAGTAGTTACTTACCTCTAGCATCATTAATCCTTAAGTAATTTGCTCGCATTCAATTACATATTTTTCATAATCTGAAGAAAATAAGGTAAATTGATTTTTTTTAATCCAATTCCAATCTCCATCTTCTTCTTCAGAAGCTTGCAATCTTGTTTTCCAGAATGTTTCAAAGTCATCTAGATGTTTAGCTGTTAATGTCAGCAATTTTGCATCAACAGCTAAGTCATCTTTAACTCTCAACAGCTTTACACTTATTTCCATTCAGACATCAGATTGGGTTAGACCTCCAAATTTAATACTGTACCAGTAGTACAATTGTAGGGAAAAAATGTAAATACTATTTAAACCGTAACTCCTTCCAATTCATCCTCTGTAGATTCATATAACTCTCTCAACTTTTCTAACTTCTCTTCATCCGCATTCCATAAACCTCTTCCATGAGCTTCGATCGCCCGTGCGACAATATTACGGAAGGCTTCAGGATTGGCATCTCGTAACTTTTTAGCCATCTCGGCATCTAACATATAAGTATCGGCAGCTTGGTCATATACCCAATCGTCTTTAAAGTTAGCTGTACCACCCCAACCAATTAAGGCTGTCATGCGTTGGGAGATTTCGTAAGCACCACCAGAACCTTGATCCGCCATAGCTTCCGCCCATTTAGGGTTAAGTAGCTTAGTACGGTATTCCATGCGGAGTAAATCTTTTAACTTGCGAGGGTTAGTATCCTTAGAAAAACTTTCTACAAACGAGGCTTCCACTTCCTTGCCACTTTGCTTTTCCGCAGCCAGTTTTAAACCGCCAGTGTTGCCATAATATTCTTGGATGTCGGTTAAACCATATTCCACTGAGTCAATTTCTTGAATAATTTGACTACTGGTTTTTAATAGCTGCGATAATACTTCTGGTCTAGCTTGCCCTTTATCCTTGCGTCCATAACTAAAGACGTTGCGGTTTTTCCAAGTGTCGGCAAGTTCATCCCCAGATTCCCAGTTGCTATCTACTACTTGATCGTTTACTAAAGAACCAAAATCACCAGCAGGGTTAGAAAACATTCTAGCTGAGGCATTTTCCACGCCTTGATCTTTTAAAGCTAAATAATGCTTGCGAATATAATTACCATCTGCCGATTCCTCTGCTTCTGCTGCCCGTTGAAATAAATCGTCTAACAACTCAATAATATTCACAAAAGTATCGCGGAAGATCCCAGACAAGTTTGCCAATACATCAATGCGAGGATGTCCGACTTCAGCGACGGGTTTCAACTCATAACGAACAATTCTACCAGTACCTTCTTTAATAGGTTCAGCACCAACTAATTCCAATAATATGCCTAAAGATTCCCCTTTAGTTTTAATCGCATCCAAACCCCACAACATCACTGCCACAGTTTCAGGATAAGTTCCTTTTTCCTTTAAATTCTGTTGAATAATTTTCTTGGCAATCTCTTTTCCTCTTTCATAAGCAGCAGGGGAAGGCATTCGATAAGGATCTAAAGCGTGTATATTCCTCCCAGTCGGCAACACACCACTACCATCTCGTAACAAATCCCCACCAGGGGCAGGGGGTATATATTCGCCATTCAAACCTCTTAACAGATTAGTCATCTCATCCGTATTCTGCGACAATAAATCCCTAATTTTTGCTGCTTCTTCTAATTTGGGCGAAAGGCTTTCGCCCCTACCATTTGTATTTAAATTGCTTGGTGAAATAATGTTATCAATCGCCTCTTTTGATAGCCCCCCATCAAAATACGCCTCCAAATACGACTTCAAACCTTCTTCACTAGGCTTGTCCCCCAAAACGTGTAATCCAGAAGAAAACAAACGCTGTTCCAATACTTGCAAATATTCATACACCTGCACAAAATATTGGTTAATCACATTCTTACTAAACAGCTTGCCATTTTCAACCGTAAAACTAATCCCCTGTTTCAATCCCTGTGTAAACTTACAGTCTTTTTCCAAACCAGTATCGACAATTTTTTGGCAAATAATATCCCTAAGTGTAGAATTTTTCTCTGTATCTTCTCGATATTCTCCAATTAATTCCCGTAGCGCAATTAATTCCTTATACAAACCAGCCCGACCATAAGGAGGAACATTGTGAGACACTAAAACCCCATAACCCCGACGTTTCGCCAAAATCGATTCTGAAGGATTGTTGGCTGCATAGATATACAGGTTAGGAATATCACCCAATAAAATATCCGACCAAGAATAACCAGTATTACCCAAAGGTGAACCTGGAAGCCATTCTACAGTACCGTGCATTCCAAAGTGAACCACTGCATCGGCTTGATATTCGTTTTGCAACCATTTATAAAAAGCGGTGTATTGGGGATGGGGAGTTAAGTCTTTTTCAAACATCAACCGCATGGGATCTCCTGCAATTCCTAAAGGTGGTTGTACTCCTATCCAAACGTTTCCCAATTGAATTCCACCGATTTGAAATTCATCGCCGTAGGTTTTAATTCCTGTACCTGTAAGGGATTTCCATTGTTTCTCAACTTTGGTTGTTTGCAAATAACCAAGCCATTTTTCGAGGGTGCGAACATTAACTTGACTTCCAGCATGAGATTCTATCTTTGTTAATCCGTGTTTATCTGTGGACTCATCCGCTTCTTTAACTTGCTTGATGATTTCTTCACCATCTTCTGGTAACTCTCCTACGTCATAACCTTGTGCTTTTAAAACCTGAAGAAAGTTTAATAAACTTTTAGGGACGTTTAACAAGGCTGCTGTACCTGTCGCGCCATAACCAGGAGGAAAGCCATAGAGAATAACTGCAATTTTTCTCTCTGCTGTGGGTTTGTGGCGTAAATTGATCCAAGTTTTAACTCTACCTGTGAGGCGATGGAGTCTTTCAGGTACTAAATAAATATCTTCTCCTACTAAACCACCTAATGGAACAGTATCGATCGCGCCATCTAATTCGGGAAGGGAATATAACACCACACTCTGTAAACCGCCAATACCCTGACGAGTCCAAGAATGAATATCTTGAATCAATAGAGGTGCAGCAACTATATAAGGTACATTCTTAGCAGTGAGAATTCTTTTTGCTACTTCTACTTGTCTTCCTGCTTCCATTGAACCTGCTGGGCCTCCAACCAAGGGAAAACCAATAGTAGAAACAATCGCATCGACTTTAACTGCATCCTCAGATAAAGAAAGGATTTCTTTGTTACCCTGTTCTCGTTGTGATTGTTCGTAGTCGGTCGTCAGCCAGTCTCTTACCACTACATGACCTTCTACACCGTTGATAAAGACAGGGAGGGGAATCAATCCTTGTGATTCAAAATGTTTAATTAACTGAGGAATGTATGGTTGTTTGGTAATTACGTGTTTGCGATACAGCAATATTCCAATTACAGGTTTGAATTCTTTTTTGTTTTTGCCATTGCTAGAAAAATCGTTTTCTAACTTCTGACTTCTTTGCCAGTACCATTCCAGATAATCTCGTGGCGATGTAAAATAACCATGATATTCGGGATGTAATAATCCCATGTTGGGTGTTTCAATTGGTTGGGGAATTTCACCTACTTCCAACCCTAAATATTTTTCGGCTAACGTCCAACACATAGAGGAGACATTTTCTGTTCCTCCTGCATTCCAGTAACCATAAATAATTAACCAGTTACGTAAATCCTGTACTTTTTTGGCAGGAATATATTTAAGTAATTTAGGCCCAGTTTTTAAAAAGCTGAGATAACCAGCGAGTTTATCTTCTTCTCGGCTGTTACTAAATTTACTGAGAATAAATTTAACAGGTTTGGGCATTCCTTTGGGCTGATCACCAATGACAAACTTACCCAACTGCGTCAAACTCATTAACTCTAAAGCTGACTCAAATACAAGCCTGATGGGAATAGCTTGCACTCTTTCTCGCAGCCACATCACCTGATCGTAATCAAAAAGCAAGCTACCAAAAAATACATCGGCAGACTGTAGTGCCGTTTCTACCTTAGCAGGATCTGTCGTGATGTCGTGATCGCTAAATACTATAACTTCCAACTCCCCACACTTGGCTGTAGCCATCTGTGCAGCTTGACGATATAGGTTGGCATTAAAAGATTCAAACCCCGCGATCAAGACAATCCGTTTCATATCTTCAGCTTCTTTAAGTTTCTTTATATATCCTTACCTTGATTGTAAATAAATTCTCTAATTGTTATCTATCTGGCGATTAATAATTACAATTTTCCACTGTCCTAACTGACTGGCTTGAAAAGCTACTTGACTGCCATCACCATTAATTGTAGGTTGTTTATTAGAGCCTTTAAGATTAACTGTTAAAAGTTCAGACTTTTGTTGTTGGCGATCATAAACGAAGATGTCCGTCTTTCCTCTTTCGGTTGAAACATAGGCAACATAACGCCCATCTGCGCTCAATGATGGCTGATCTTGAGCTGAATCTCTTCGATTAAGATTGGGTAGAGGCACTAGCTGTTTAGATTCTAAGTCGTAGAGAAAGAGGTCTCTTTGCCCACGACGATCTGAAGCAAAGGCAAGATAACGACCATTTTGACTGTAAGCTGGATATTCTTCTGTCGAGTTGCTGTTGATCCCTCCAGGGAGAATTTCTGGTTGAGTTAATAAGTTGCCTGTGCAACCATAAGTAAAAGCTAAAGCTGTTAACAGCAGACTGAAAACTGTAGTAGACGATATACTATAAAGCATATTGGGTCAAAAAACAATATAAGTATGCAGATGCAAGTTAAATATAAGATAAGAGAATTGAGCAATGAGTACAAAATGCCTGCGTCGTGAAAGTAAAATTGACTCATTAGCACGTTTTCTATTTAATTCCGCCTAACTACTTCTTACCTATAGTTTTGTTGTAATATTTTTTAAACAATGCGTTAATTTGGTGGAAATTGAGAGTAACGCCAGAGAAAAAGATAGGTAATTTATTTGATCTTACCCAAAGAGCGATCGCTTTAGTTAAACGCACTTTAATTAAAACTAGATAAAATAATTCGGCACTCAAATGCTTAAAAGAATTTTCTAGTTGACCACTACTTAAACAAGTTTAAATGTAGTTTAATTTGCTTAATCGCCACTAGTTTACGATCAAAGCTGGCAGTTTTATGGTCAATATCGGTCTTCTTTTAGCAATACTTATATGTCCTAAGTTTTAAAATAATATTTGATTATAAATCATCGAACAACCTAAGAATATTAAATTTAAATTTGAATCATTTTTTTAATAGTCGTCAGTCTTAAGACTGATATTAGATATTTATTATTTATTTTAGAGGATCTAAAATAATTTTTAGGTTATTTTTTGATGCAGTGCATATTGTAATTTTAAAGTTTTTCCTAGCTATCTTTAATGGTTATTTGGCAACAAAATTTTAATTTTATTATTAGTAGTAAAATTACGGTTTACAAAAGTAAAAATAGCAAGATTTGATCGGTAAATCTACGGTTTATCCTGTAATATTAATTTTAATTATAAAATCCCGTGAACCTAAATAATCCTCTAACCAAATGTTTTACAGTAAGCGACCGTCGAAATACTTGTCGACTCTGCTAATGTATAGTCGCACTTCTCGGATGATTATTGTCTGGCTGCTAATCATTGGCGACATTGTTGGATTGGTATTGTGCTTCAATTTAGCTTTAAAGCTACGTCTATCTCAATCCTTAGATTTTCAAACCCCGGTTTTATATGCTCTAATCGCGATGTATCTGTTTGGCTTATATTTAACCGATACATATAAACTCAACAGGGAAGTTTCTGGTGTTCGCCTCTCAGAAAGAGCCATATTAGGTATTTTAGCAACAGTTACGGCAGTTACCTGCGGTGTTTATCTTACTGGACTGTGGGGTAGCGAACCGATAGTAGGTAGAGGAGTATTAGCGATCAGCGTCAGCTTGTTTTCAATTTGGGCTGTCACTAGCAGAATGATTGCAGATCGATGGCTTAAAATAAATCAGCAAAGCAGTCGATTTTTAGTTTTAGGTGACTACCAAAAAGTTGTAAAGTTTGGCAAGGAACACCGTAAATTAAATTCTCGGACTGAATTTGTTTCTTTTTCGGATTGTTTTGCAGGTGGCAAGTCAAATAATAGAGGCGAAATAACTAGTGGTAAGCCAATGATCTTAGACACCATAGATCAGCACAACTCAACCTGGAATCAGCAATATTGGTCGGGAATTTTAATTGATGGTGCGGAGCGTAACTTATCTCAGCAAATGATCCGAGAGCTAATGGACATGAGGCTTAAAGGGATTTATGTGTACAGCATAGCCGACTTTTGCGAACAGTTTTGGCAACAGATCCCGCCAGCTTATATTCAAGATGACTGGTTTGCCTTTACTTCTGGATTTAATATCTTACACAATCGGATTAAAGCCAAGCTGAAACAGGCAGTTGATATTTTGGCAGCAACGGTATTGCTAATTTTATCTTTGCCGATCACAGTTCCCATAGCGCTCGCCATCAAGTTGAGCAGTAAAGGGCCAATCTTCTATTCTCAAGTAAGAACGGGTCTAAATGGTAAGAAATTTCGCGTACATAAGTTTCGCTCTATGTACCAAAACGCCGAAGCAAAAGGCATTCAGTGGGCAAAGAAAAAAGATCCTCGAGTTACTCCAATTGGTTCTTTTATTCGGCTAACTAGAATTGACGAACTGCCTCAACTATGGAATATTTTCAAAGGAGAAATGAGTTTAGTTGGCCCTCGCCCAGAACGCCCTGAGTTCGATCTTCAGCTAAGAGAAGAGATTCCCTATTATGATGTGCGCTATTTGGTTAAACCAGGGATTACTGGATGGGCGCAGGTTTGTTATCCTTACGGTGCTTCTGTAGAAGATGCCTATCAAAAAGTAGCTTATGACCTTTACTACATCAAAAATTATTCCCTCTTTCTAGATTTGTCGATCGCTTTTAAAACCCTAGGAGTAGTAGTTTTAGGTAAAGGCAGATAAGAGTACTGATACTAAATCCTGTTTGAATAGAGCACTTTAAGGTTAGGTAAGTCACATGATTACTCCGCCGTCCTAAAGGATACCGCTTCGCGTCGTCCTTTAGGACAAGGGGATAACATCAGAAGAGTTATAGCTACTTTAAGTCAAGAGTACTTTATCAATCGGATTTAGTATGATAACTACCGATTATTTTCCCAGACAAAAGCGGCTAAAAATTCTGTCTAAAACTGATTCAGTAACTTCTTCTCCCGTAATCTCTCCCAATGCCTGAATTGCTCCTCTAAGATCAATTGTCCAAAAATCTAACGGCAGTTGGTTGGCGACAGTTTCTTGGACTTGTTCTAAAGCAACTCTCGCCCTAGTTAAAGCTGATGCCTGTCTTTGATTGACTGCTACCTCAGAATTGGCAGCAACTACCGCTCCTTGGCTAGCTAGAGTTAAAATTGCCGTTTCTAACTTTTCAATTCCTTGATGATTAGCTGCACTAGTATCAACTGTTTGTTCGATCTCTTCTGGATATTTTACAGACTGGGGCGAAGCTAGATCGGCTTTATTGATTACGAGAATTAGCGGTCGATTTTTTACCTGTTGATATATTTCTGAGTCTGCTGTCGTCCAACCGAGGGAAGCATCAATAGTTAATAAGATCAAATCCGCAACAGCAGCAGCGTTACGCGATCGCTCTACACCTAGCTTTTCTACGGTATCAGCAGTATCTCTAATTCCTGCCGTATCTAAAACCTTTACAGGAATTCCGCCCACTACCAAAGTAGACTCGATTACATCGCGAGTTGTCCCAGGAAGCTCGGTTACTATAGCGCGATCGCTTTTACTCCAAGAATTAAGTAAGCTCGACTTGCCCACATTGGGACAGCCCACAATCGCAATCTTTAAACCATTTCTAAGTAACTCTCCTTGTTCTGCCGTAGCTAAGATATTTTTAACCTGAATTAACACAGTCTTTAGCTGCTGTTCAATTTCTGCTTCATTTAGAGGTGGCAGATCGTCGGCAAAATCAATTCTCGCTTCGACTTCGGCGAGGATATCCAAGCAAGCTATTCTGAGATCGCGAATGGGAGTACCTAGTTTACCCTGTAAACCCGCCAGAGCTACTTCTGCGGCTGCTTTTGATTGAGCCGAAACCAGTTCGGCGATGCTTTCAGCTTGAGTCAGATCGATCCTGCCGTTGAGAAAAGCACGTAAGGTAAACTCTCCTGGTTGAGCTAATCTTGCCCCTTGAGCAACGCACAGCTGCAAAACTGATTGAACGGCAATAATTCCGCCATGACAGTGAAATTCTACTACGTCTTCGCGGGTAAAGGAACGAGGTTGCAGCATTACTAGTAACAATGCCTCGTCTACCAACTGTTTAGTTACGGGATGGCGAATATAACCGTAAAGAATGCGATGAGTCGACCATTCTTGCTTGCCTGGGGAGTGAAATAAGGTTTTAGCGATCGCCAGAGATTTTGCTCCTGATAGGCGAACAATACCTACGCTACCCTGTTGTGGTATAACGGCAGTGGCGATCGCTACTATGGTTTCTCCCTGGACTAAAGACATTCAATAAAATAAATATGTGTAAATTACCTTAAGCTAAGTATAATTCTAAAGCTTTTAGCTATGACGCGAAGCTAATCCTTTAGGATAGCTTTTAGCTATTAAATCTGAATGATCTAAAATTATGAACAAAGCAATAGTCTTGCTTTCTGGAGGTTTAGATTCCGCCACCACCGCAGCCATTGCCATTGCTGAAGGATATGAAGTTATGGCTCTTTCTTTTCAGTATGGTCAACGACATCAAAAAGAATTGGTAGCTGCGCAGAAAATTGCCAAAACACTAGGAATTAAAGAACATTTTGTGACTGAGATTAATTTATCCGCATGGGGTGGATCTTCGCTCACAGATGAATCAATGACTATTCCGATTGATGGTATTCAGTCTGATGTGATTCCTTCTACTTACGTACCTGGACGCAACACAGTTTTTATTGCGATCGCTCTTTCTTTAGCTGAAGCCAAAAATGCTCAGGCGATTTATCTCGGCATCAACGCCGTAGATTATTCTGGCTATCCCGACTGTCGCCCCGAATATCTCGCAGCCTATCAGCAGTTAGCCAATCTTGCTTCTAAAGTAGGAGTTGAAGGAAATGCACCCCAGTTAATCGCACCATTGGTTCAAGATTCTAAAGCAGATATTGTCCGTCGCGCCTTAAAATTAAACGTCCCCATTGCCGATACTTGGTCTTGCTATCAAGGTGATGAAATTCCCTGTGGTATGTGTGATTCCTGTCGGATACGCGATCGCGCTTTAACTGAAGCTGGACGGGAAGATTTGACAAGTAAAGCGATACAGCAGTAAGAAGTTAGCAAATTTACACTGATTTGACTTTTTTACTTCAACTAAGTCTCTTATTACTTTTGAGAAACGGTATAAGATTGGCTTTCTATCTGACTTGGCATTAATCTTATATCATTCCATAAAGATGCAACGCCGAATTTGTTTTTCAATTAAATTACTGGATTTAACAAATTTGGTTGCTCAAGAATAATTTCTAGCAAAATGCGATCGTGTTCCTCTTCTTCTAGCTGTAGCTTGTCGCGAAGTTGTCCTAAAGCTTCCCTACTGATATTTGGCTCAAAAAGTTTTTCTGACAAAGCTTCTTGTAGTATTTCTTTGTAAACTCGATAGTGGTCTTGTCGCGTAGCATTAGGTATTGCTGAAGCTAAAACGTATAGCTCATCGGCATTTAACTCATCTAAGGAACGTCCTGATAACAACCCAGAAAAGTCAAAAGACAGTTTTTTTAGTTGACGGCGTAATTTATGTGCGAAACCTTCCTTATTATACTTTTGGAAACTACGCCCCCAGGTTCGATAAAGCCAAACAGTACTAACCAGAATAATCAAAGCATTAAAGACTTGTTGTACCACTAAAGGTAAACGCAAAATTTCTGGACGACCACCATAGATAAAAAAAGTATTAAAGGCGATAAAAGTGCAAACAGAAAAGCTTCGGTGTACAGCCTGTTGCCGATCGCTCTTGGGATGGCGTCGTCTCAAATAGGAAAATAAAGCTCTTTCACTTCTGATGCAGACTAGCCAGCATACCCAGATAAACAAAACCAAGGTGAGAGGAACTGCTACTAGTTTGGGAATGGGAACAGACCGATTGAATAAGTAGAAGCCTGGTTTCAAGATGGTTGCTAACAGGTTTTCTTCGTGAGTCCAAGCACCAGAAAAATAATAGTTAAAATTTCCAGCATATAGGTAGTAATAACCGAAATATCCACTGACTAAGCCCAAATAACCATATTGAACAAGCTTACGACCAGGTTGGGTTAAATACTTCCAGTAAGACCTCTCAGCATCAATATCAAGACAGGCAGACTTACAGTTAGTACAGGCAATTTTTTCTCGTCCAGTACGATCGATGGTTCGGCACATCGACTGAGTTATGCTTCTTGGTGGTGCTTTATGTGCCTCGCTATCAAACAATCCTCTAGGTCCTGTAAATACTATTTGCACGATACCAAAGGGACAAACATAATGACACCAGCTACGACCACCGTAGAGAAAGACTACTGTTATGGCTGAGAATATAGTCAAGAGTAAAAAGCAACCAAAAACCATCCGGGCTGAATTAATCAGAAGAATCCGAAAATTTAGACCGATAAACAGTAAGGCAAACTGCACGTATAAATGGTTACGAACCAGCCAAAGATTGTTGTTAATCCTCAATCTCGGTTTTAATCCCAATGCTCGGGGAATTTGAGACAGAAAGTAAAGAGGACAAATGCGTCGCCAAGTTTCGTGACCCAAGACAAAGACAATCGCGATCGCACTAGGAACAATCATACCCCAAAATAACCTAGTTCCCATAGGATAAGGGGTTTCAACTAAACACTCTCCCTGAACTCTAACGCATCGAGCTGGTATACTGGCAAGAGCGATCGTGCGATCGCCAAAAGGACTAGACAAATTATGGGGATCGCTTAGATGGTGAGAGATCGGGTCATAAAACAGTGAGACAATTAGGATGAACCAAGCAATTACCAGCACCCATCTTATTAAGCGCATTTTTGCTTCAGAAATTCGCTCGATCATGATAAATACCTTGATTGTTTAATAAAAGTAGCTAAAAAAATCTTTTGTTCTTTAGTAAACTTAGGCATAAGTCAAAACACCATTTAGATAACCTGAAACACCGACAAGATCTCACTTGCTACCTCGTCCGTTCCTGATGTCATGTCTTATAAGGTTTCAAAAGCTTGTATTAAACGTTAGCTAGCGAAACGTTAGCAGATCGCTCGTCTACTCAAGCGAAGCGATACTATCTTCCTCGTCACCCTAACCATCAAATGTAGAAGCCTTCATCAGCTCTCACGGAGTTCTTATCTGCCAGCATATTCAACCATTCAACCGAACACGATCTAATGCAGGAAATCGGCGATCGCCCATAGCAATCGAACCGATATCCTAGTAACACAATCTGAAGATAGGACTCTGACTAACCGCAATAGCGATTTTCTATCCAAAAATATCCGATTCATTTAAGAAGTCACCTACTTCTAAACCTGTAGCAACGCCACTAAGTTAGATATTTCTACGTGAACCCCCCCGAGTTCTCGGCTATTGGCTTTTTCCCTAGCAGCTAGTTCAAAGCTACTGGTACTGCCCATTAATCTATCAGATTAGATCTGTTGGAGTTAAAGCATTATCAACCACGAATTGACCGATATTTTCTCCTGATTCTAAGCCTTCAATGGAAGACGAGTTTATATGAATTCCGCCAAAGACGCGACTATCGCCATTCTCTGCTGCTGCTTGGGAGAAGCTATCAAAAGAGCGAGCCAGACCTGGTATGTCTTGCGACGTAATCTCAAAGCCAAAGTCGTCACCAAAGAAAGATTCGAGGACTTTAGATGCTGCTCCACCGAATGTAGCGTGTCCTGAAGTGTAATCGGGAAATGCTGGAGTACCAATTAATGGATCCCAATCGGGGTCTTGCTTCGAGATTGGGTTGCCATCTATGTTTTCATAACCAAAACCAGGTTGAGGAATTATTTGATTTCTGGGGTCGGCATTGATAGTTTGTTCTGGGCGTGGTTGATCGAAGTCAAACTTAGAATCCCAAGAAACTACACCAGCATCAGTCAGAGCAATATTTAGCTGTGCAAACAAACGAGCCGTATCTATGAGCGACAACTCTTCACCATTTTTTTGATTTTGGAGAATTGCTTCTTGAGCAATTAGATTCCAGTGTCCAGGAGGTCTGAAGGTATCTGTGCGATCGAGAGACCAAAATTGAGCGATTTCAGTCTCTTCGCCGGTGCGAGTAATATTAGTAACATCAGTGTCCTTTAATCCACCTTTCATGCGAACGTCTTCCGTTTCCCTAGCAAATTTAGGGCTACCAAATTGTGGAGGACCATCGGGGCGAAACTGCTGGGTACTGGGGATAAAAAAGGGAGGAACGCTCTCAAACTGGGGTCCTAGTGGAGTTTGTTCCACAACCTCACCATTGACAGTAATAATCGGTCTCCACGCGCCTGGTTTATTAGTCGGCTCAAACACTTCGCCTGGCGGTGTAGTAAAGTCGGTATCTCTTAACTCTATGAGTTCTTTAGCGACTTCAACTCCAAATTCAAAACCTTTGGTCTTTTCTGCATTGGAAGCGCCTATTTCGGCAAGAGAACGCTTTTTTTGGGCGATAAAGTCAGGCGTTTGTTCTGAATATACTTCTTTTGAAGAAAGGATCGTAAATGCTGCTCCTACTACTGCTGCTTCTACAGATGCTCCACCTGGTGCCAGCTTATCTACCGCGAAAGGTTCAAATCCTCCCTCGAAAGCAACGGCGGTGTCAAAAATCGCTGTGTGTAGAAGTGCGCCGTTACGTGGGACTACTGGGGGAATTGTTCCATCTCCACCACTAGCATCAGGGCTAGTAAATCCGTAGGAGTCTGCTCCAGAAGCTTGTACAGCATTCAAAAATACTGAGTTCCAATCCTGTACGACGTTGCTGCCGTCGGTGGAAATAAACTGTTTGGCTTTGTTGTTTCCATCCTTGCTCTCTGGAATGGTGTTATTTGGGTCGACCTCAGATATTAAATAGTAGGCTCCAGGAGCTACAACACTGGGTGTACGTAAATCTGAAGAGGAAAAGTCTAGATTTACCGTTGCCGATTCTCCAGGGGCTAGGTTAAGATCGTCGACGGTTATCGTGCCGATGGTATCGTTACTACTTTGACCCGTCAGAACTTCATCTTGTCCGTCAAGTTTGTCGAGAGAACCCTTTTCATTGATATTAAGATCTTTCTTTTCCAGCTTTGAATTGGTTGAAGCATAAAGAGCCAGATCTGCCGAACCAGTAAAGGTACTGTCACCCTGATTGGTAATAATTACCTCTACTTCGCCCTCTTGTGTAGGAAAGATGCTGGGTGTTTCGAGAATCTCTCCAAAAGATGTCTTTAAATCTACTGTCATATTTCTACTCCTGATTATTTTTGCAAGTATCTCGTTTGGGTACTAGATTAAGATTGAAATTCAAATCCACTTTGAATGAGGTTTAAATCATTTACAGATAAGTCGAAGGTATCTACAGACGGTAAGCCTTGGGAATTGACTGTACTGCTAGAAGCCGAGCCAAACAACGAAGATTGTACAATGGCGATAAGTTCATCGACTTTCCCTTGCTCAGAATAGATTCCTATGCCAGAAGGTTCACCTGCGGGAGAAGCACCAAAAGTATAGTCACTCGATGAGCCAACGGCATCAAACGTATCGCCAAAAGCAAAGTCGGTTATTAAAGCGTAATCATCAGTGCCTTGTTGCTGTGGGTTGCCGTCATCATAGAAAACAACTTCCTCACCATTCTCGTTAGTGCCTCCAAGTACGAAGGTGTCGCGACCTGAACCACCTGTCAAAGTGTCGATGGTGTCAGCACCAAAATCAAACTGGATCTGAAAATCTTCTACTCCAATCAGGCGATCGCTACCCGAACCACCATTAAGAGAGTCGCTGTCAGCACCACCAATCAGGCGATCGCTACCCGAACCACCATTGATAGTGTCACTCCCAATTGCATTACTTGATGAGTCCCTGCGATCGCCGTAGAGGAGGTCGTCACCATTACCACCGAAAACTCTATCGTCCCCGTCTTCACCATAGACGAAATCATTGCCAACTTCACCATCGAGAGTATCATTGCCCTCGCCGCCAGCGATCTTATCTTTATCTGCGCCACCACCAATTGAGTCGTTGTCGTCGCCTCCACTAAGGACATCCTTTCCAGAATTGCCGCGGAGGGTGTCGTTTCCTAAACCGCTAAAGATAATGTCTCTGTCGCCTCCGCCAGAAATACTGTCATTGCCAAAAAAGCTTTCGGATGGGTCATCACTCAAGCGACTATCCCCAAAAATGACATCGCTTCCGCGTCCGCCAATAATTACATCATTTCCACCCTGTCCAGCAAGATCGTCATCTCCTGAGCCACCGTCGATCGTATCATTGCCCAGACGAGCCGAAACGAGATCGTCTCCTCCACGAGCAGAAATGTTATCTGCAAAATCAGTACCGACAATATCATCGTCATTAGAAGTGCCACTGATTTCATTAACTGTATCCCCTGGACTTTGTGCGGGCGAAAACACACCAGTAGGCTTACCGAGTACGTCAACTCCTTGCTCAGTAGTTTGTGTAACTGAAAACCTATTAGCAGAATTAGCTGTTTTGGAAGATTCTATATCTACAAGAGAGTTCTCAAGTTCATCAACTCTATTAATCTCGCTAGGACTCAATCCTAAATTCTGTAGTTCATTAATATCAACCATCGTTTACTCCTTGATTAATTTTTATGATGTTTTTGTTGTAATTAGATCGCATTATGAGTCTTTGTCTTTACCCTTTAATCTCGATCGGATTAGTAGAGTAATTATTGTTTACTGTCTATTCGTACTAGGTTTGAATTTTATAATTCCAGCCTCGATGGACTCAATGTTTTTATGTATGGCATACAGTTTTTAATTTTCAGATTCTATCCAATTATCTTGTTTCTAATTCCTGCAACATCTTCAATAAGGAAGCTTCATCTAATTCTTCCAGGCTCATAGTTATGACTCTTATTGCATCCACATAGCTTAAATAAATTTCATATTTTTGTTTTTTATCGACAGGAATTTTGTCAAATACAACACCTTTTCCCCAACGCTGAATCGTATTGGGCTTAATTTTTAAAATTTTGGCAATTAAGCGAATACATTTCTCTCGATAACCATGTTCTGACTCCATGGCTAAAATCTGTCCTTCCGTAAAACGAGGTCTGCCGTTTGCATTTATGGCAGATAAACCAAACCAACGACGGCAAAATAGTCTAGGATGTATACCTTCGGTATAATTAAAACTGTTATTTAAAATTTGGGCGGTTAAATTATCCAACCGATTATTTTTGTCTTTAGTATGAGAACCAAATTTGTTTTTAGCTGAAGCAATACTGTTATCGCGATCAAATCTAGTTACTGGGATACCTTTTTTGTAGAACATTTTCTAAAATCTTCAGATAGTAAATGCAGCAAATATCTAGAAACAGCAATTCGACAGAATGACACTGCTAAACACTTTTTCGGATCTGTTTTTTTTAAACTGGACGTATAAGTTCAAAAGTGACTACAATCATCAAAAAAATCAGTTTGTAATAAAAACTATTATTTTTGACTCTTTTGTCGATCGCTTAAAACTTTTAAATGTAAAAATTCTGGCAAGATGGCTATTCAAAGGTTTTAAACATTGCCAATTATCGACTCATACGTGCAATACGTTGTGTTGTGTCCATTTACTGTGAAATTGTCAATTTGTCTAAAAGCAGTGAATGAACTTAAGTCAATCACCACCTGCCACCAAATAACTAATTAAATACAACTATGTATAAACCGCTTATTTTATGCGATTAAATTGAGCGATCATTATTTTTGCGGTCAGGTCGCTCGATAATTGAGGCGAATTTGCTTCTAAACTTAACGTTGAGGAAAAAATAACGAATGAAGCAATTCAATAGTCGAAAAATTTTAATTGCAGGTAGTAGCGAAAGAGTCGGATTTACCATGGCAAAGGCATTTGCGCGGAGCGGTGTATATGTATGGCTTATCTATGGCAGGAATTGAAGATCGTACACCTCAGTTAATTGCGCCTTTAGTCAAAGATTCTAAAGCAGATATTATATTGTTCCTTGTGCCTTGGAATTAAACGTCCCTATTGTCGATGCTCGATCTGGCAATTTGGGGCAAAATCTTCCTTTTGCTGGGTGATTTCGCTCGGATACGCGATCGCGTCTTAATGGTAGACGAGAAGATTTGACAAGCAATGCGATTTTTTCTTTTAATACTAGAAATTTTTAAAACCAAATACTTTTTTAAAGTAGAATCATCATTCACTTCTACAATGATGTAGAAACTGATATCCCGTTGCTTGGTTATGTCAACTTTTGCCTCTTTAGAGTCAGCTTTAAAACATTTCTTTGGCTACGACACTTTTCGTCCTGGACAAAAGAAAATTATTGAAGCAGCATTACAGAATAAAGATTTACTGACGATCATGCCTACTGGAGGCGGGAAATCTCTTTGTTTTCAATTACCAGCTTTACTCAGAAAAGGGATAACTATTGTTGTCTCGCCGTTAATTGCCCTGATGCAGGATCAGGTTGATGCTTTGCAGGACAATGGTATTGATGCAACCTATCTCAACAGTACTCTGGAATACGACGAAAGGCGATCGCGCCAGATAGCTATTCTAAAGAATCAAATTAAGCTACTCTATGTTGCCCCTGAAAGACTTTTAAATCAAAGATTTGCTTTATTTCTGGAGCGAATACAAAACGATGTCGGCATAAGCGCGATCGCCATTGATGAGGCGCACTGTGTCTCGGAATGGGGGCATGACTTTCGACCTGAGTATAGTAAATTAAAATTAATTCGCCAACGTTATCCGCAGATTCCCCTCCAGGCACTTACCGCCACTGCTACTAAAAGAGTACGACAAGATATAATCCAACAGCTAGACTTGCGATCGCCCGATGTTCACGTTGCTAGCTTTGATCGCAGTAATATTCATTACGAAATACAGCCTAAAGACCGTAATATATACCGTAAAATGCTTCGAGCGCTCCGTAACGAATCGGGTGCAGGGATAGTTTATTGTCTGAGTCGTAACCGTGTTGAAGAAGTTGCCACCAGATTAAAGCATGATGGTATTGATGCGCTACCGTATCATGCAGGATTATCAGATCGAGAGCGTAGTAGCAATCAAACTAGTTTTCTCCGAGATGATATTCAGGTAATTGTTGCCACCGTTGCCTTTGGAATGGGAATAAATAAACCCGATGTGCGCTTTGTCTTTCATTACGATTTGCCCCGTAGTTTAGAAAGTTTCTATCAAGAATCAGGTAGGGCGGGTAGAGATGGTGAACCTTCGAAGTCAATTTTATTTTTTAGTCTGAGCGATCGCCAAAAAATTGAATTTCTAATCGATAAAAAGCCAGATCGTACCGAACAAAAGATTGCCATGCAACAGTTAAAGCAGGTAATTGACTATGCCGAAGGGCATGATTGTCGTCGCCAAATTATCCTGCGCTATTTCGGCGAGAAATACCAAGGCAACTGCGGCAAATGTGATAACTGTCTCAATCCCAAACCAATTGAAGACTGGACGGAAGAAGCGCAAAAGTTTCTTTCCTGTGTTGCTCGTTGTCAAGAAAAATTTGGCACTAATCATATTGTCGATGTTCTCATTGGTTCTCGCAAACAAAAGATTCATCAATACGGACATCATCTTTTGTCTACTTACGGTATTGGCAAAGGAAGAACTGCTGAGGAGTGGCGGATGCTAGGGCGAAGTTTGGTGCATCAAGGCTTGGTAGGACAAACAACTGATGGCTATCCTATACTTAAACTTAATAAACGCAGTTGGGAAATTTTCCGCGGTCATCTAGCGGTGAAGATTGCGGTAGATAAGTATCAGAGCCAAACCACAGTAGCATATAATCCGCGTCAGGCAGAAGCAGAATTACTCTTTGAAAAACTACGTCAGCTGCGTAAGCAAATTGCCGATCGCAACTCTCTTGCCCCCTACATGATTTTCGCTGATTCTAGCCTGAAGTTGATGGCACAGGTACGCCCCAAGAATATTAATGATTTTGCCGATCTATCGGGAGTCAATGAATATAAAGCACAACAGTACGGCGATCGCTTTATTTCGGCAATTTTGGAATTCAACGAACAGCACAAGTTACCCCTTAGTGTTCCCTCTAAAAGTCAGATGGCTACCCTACAGCTTCATCAACAGGGCTTAAGCGTCGTCGAAATAGCCCAAAACCGAGGTTTTGCTGTCGGCACAATCAATAGCCATTTAAGTGAACTAATTGAAATGAATCAGCCAGTTGCGCTTAATCAACTGGTTACAGCCGATAAACAGCAGGCAATTATCGAGGTAATTAAACAGGTAGGAGATATGACTCTCAAAACGATTAAAGATAGTTTGGGAGAAGAATATAGCTATGAAGAAATTAGGTTAGTTCGTGGCTGGTGGCGCAGTAATAACTGAGACTAATGAAAATTGGGATTAGTATAAGAGCCACCTCATAAAAAAACGCTCAGATTTCCTCTGAACGTTGCCTAAAATATATGATGTATAATTTCGCTTAGAGCTTAGAGCTAAAAACTAGCTAATTTGAACGAAGCTAATTCACATCAAAGGGATATTACAAAGCATTAGCACCAGCAACTACCTCAGAAAGTTCCTGTGTAATTGCAGCTTGTCTAGCTTGGTTGTAGGACAAGGTTAAATTGCCCATCAAATCTGTCGCATTTTCACTAGCATTATTCATCGCCGTCATTCTGGCTGCTAGTTCATTTGCTGCGGCTTAAGATAGATTAAGTTGGCAATTTCAATTGTTAAAATTATCTGTAAATAACATCCCACTGGAGCAAGTGACCATGATTGGTGAAAATAGACAACCAAATATTCAGTACGATCAAAATTATCAAACCGTCAATCCCGAAACATCTTATACTCGTTCGGCAGGTACAACTAACGCTTCGAGAACAACTCCTACAGAACAAAAATACGCGACGAATAGTACTCCTATGTCTGTAAATGGAAATAAAACTACAGACAAAAATCTTAATCCCCTTTTAGCAGGGGCGTTAATGGGAGGATTAATCGGTGTTAGCTTGGGTGCATTAAATGGTCTTTTAAATGGCAAAAAAACCTCTGAAGCTTTCAAGCAAACTTCTAAAGGTGTCAGTTCTGGTTTTAAAAATGTAGGGGAAGGTTTAAATTCTACTGCTAAAGGTTTGGGAGAGGTAGTTACCAGTATAGGTAAAGGTGTCAGTCATACAGTTGTGGGTGGCGCACAAGAAGCGATCAAAGGGGTTGGTGAAGTAACTCAACAAGCAGCAAATTCTGTTCAAGATACTGCCGAAAATATTAATCAAGCTGTAGCCGATACCGCCAATAACGTTAAAAATACAACTGAATCAGCCACATCATCTTTGGCGACTGAAATAGATTCTACTAGCGATATCGTACAGTACGATCGACCAGCTACCAATTCAAGTGTTGAGGAATTAAACGATTATAATGCTGCTAGCACAGATCTACTTAATAAAGAAAAGTCTTTAGCAGAAGACGACATTATGGGTTCCAATTATTAAAAGCAAAAAGTTTGTCAGCAAATTAGGTTTCTCAATGGAATTTTCGACCATACAAAATAAAAACCGTAACGTTGCATAGGCAAGCTCGACAATAAGCATAAAAAGGTAGCCATAAAATTACAAGTAAAAACTCGTTAAAGTTATTGGCTACTTTTCGTTTCAATAAATCAACAATTGAGAAAAAAAATGACTAATAGCAATCAAATTTCAATTGATCGAATCGAAAATAGTAGCTTTACAGAAGAGTCTGATCGCGTGCCATCAAATACCGATACAACAACGAAAACTCCCAAGAGCGAAATAGTAAGACTGTTAACTGGAATGCTAATCGGTGCTACTTTAGGTGGAGTTGCAAGCATTTTATCTAGCAAAAGTGCAATTTCTCGAATCAATCAAAACATTCAAAAAGCAGGAAGCGTAGTAGACAAGACAGCTACAAACATCAACAATACTGTCAAAGACGTAGGGGAAGCAGTTCAAAGTGTTGCCGTAGTCGTTAACGATACATTTCAAGATGTAGAAGTAACTTTTAAAAGTACAGCCGACGATGTTAACGAAACTGTAAAATCTACAGTAAGTACTGTTATGAATACCGCCCAAAGCGTTAATAACACCGTCAAAACTACAGCAGACATAATTAATACTGTCAAACAACCTGGAGAAAATAGAGAAAACAAGCAACCTAATAACAATGACGGTAATGAAACTCTATATAAATTAGTGCCGATCGAATGAATAAAGGCAACAGGTAATAGGTAATAGGCTTGGCATTGTCTGAAGGAAAATGAATACGATTGTCTGCGATCGACTACAATTTGTAGTTGATCGCAGGGATCGCGATGGAGTAATAGAAGATTTATTGGTAGTCCTAAAGATGTGAGGATGTGTTGTCCTAAAGGATACCGCTTCGCATATAGTAATGGACAAAGTACCAAATTGCCCCGATCTGATTTTCGATTTTCTTGGAAAATGAAAGAGTCTTCCTGACTAAACGAGAAACCCTTTGGCTTAATGTACAGTTAAATCTCTCGATATAATTAGTTTTTCCCGTTTCTTCTTGAAACAATCGCTGCGCGGGCGAATAGCCCGCCAGTCGTCGAAGACGACGATCTGAGCGAAGCTCTGCGGGGAAACCCCCAAGACCGCGTTGTTTCGCTTTTCCTATAGCTTGATAACGTTTTGAAGGAATTACCTGTTCGTAGGCTTCCCAAAAGTCGCTATAACAAACAGCACATTGTCGATAGAGTGGTAGAGATTGCCAAAGCTTTTTTTTTATGCTCCTTTTCTACTGCGATCGCCTTAATTTAGAATCTTCTAAGATTAAAGGCAAAAATAGGCTATAAGCAATAAAATGGGAATCCCACAACTAGTTATTGGCAATAAAAATTACTTATCATGGTCGCTTCGTGCTTGGCTGATTCTGGCTAAACTAGGTATTGAGTTTCAAGAAATTCGCGTACCACTTTGTACAGAAGGATATCAAGCAAAGGAAGTAAGAATTAAATAACTTATGCCTAAAGCGATCGCTTTTTAATAGTTTTGCTGCCAAATGAAAAACGTTCAGATTGCTTCTGAACGTTAGATTAAATATATAACTTAGCTTAGAGCTTAAAACTAGCTAATTTAAAGAAGCTAATTAACCTCATCTTACAAGGCATTAGCACCAGCAACTACCTCGGAAAGTTCCTGTGTAATTGCAGCTTGTCTAGCTTTGTTATAGGACAAGGTTAAAGTTCCCATTAGTTCAGTTGCATTCTCACTCGCATTATTCATCGCCGTCATTCTCGCTGCAAGTTCACTAGCTGCTGCTTCTTGTAAAGAACGCAAAATTTGGTTGTTGAGATATAGAGGCAGTAAAGCATCTAAGATCTGTACGGGATCTTGTTCAAAAATTGTATCTTTCGGATATGTTTCAACTTTTGAGGTGACGCTTTGCCTTTCTACACCAAATGCACCGCCTTTACTAGTAAGGCGAAAGATTTCGTCATCTTTTACTGCTAAGCTACCTGTTGTTAGCGGTAATAAAGTTTGAATTACAGGCTTAGAAGCAATTAAGGAAACAAACTTAGTATAGATAAGCTCCACCTTGTCTACTTCTTCTGCTAAAAACAGAGATAGTAATTCATCGCCAATTTCCGCTGCTTCGGGTGCGGTAGGAATTTGCTCTAGTCCGACAAAAGTTTTTTCAGTAGGAGCATTACGATTACCAAAATATTGCTTCGCTTTACGCCCAATCAAGACATAAGTATACTCAATACCCTGTGCTGATAATTCCTTGGCTCTATTTTCAGCTCTACGAATTACGTTGGCATTGTAACCGCCACATAAACCGCGATCGCCACTAACTACTAATAGACCAACCTTGTTAATTTCTCTTTGTTGAAACAGAGGTAGATCGACATCTTCAAACTGTAGTTTGTCTTGAATATTATAAAGAACTTGTGCCAAACTATCGGCAAAAGGGCGAGTAAAGTTTACCTGTTCTTGGGCGCGACGAACTTTAGCAGCAGCGACCAAGCGCATTGCTTCCGTGATTTTTTTAGTGTTTTTTACCGATGCGATGCGATCGCGAATCGCTTTTAAATTAGCCATATTTTTTAAAAGATAAATTATCAGGGATAAAGGATGGGACTATAAGGAAAAGAGCAAAGAACTAATCAAACCCTTGACCTTTACCCTTAACCCCTTACCCCAAAAAGCTACGCTGTTGCCATGAAGGATTGTTTAAATTCGTTAATACCTTCTTTGAGTAGGTTTTCTGCTTCATCGGTTAGTTTTTTCTCAGCAGCGATGATTTCCCCATACTTAGCTTTACTGTTACCCAGATATTGTTGTAATCCTTGAGCAAACTCACTCGCTTTATCGACAGGAACATCATCTAAATAGCCATTTAAGCCAGCGTATACTTTGGCTACCTGCTCTGCTACTGACAGAGGAGAACCTTGAGCCTGTTTAAGGATCTGACGTAGACGTTGACCCCTGGCTAGCTGGTTTTGAGTCGCTGCATCTAAGTCTGAGGCAAACTGAGCAAATGCTTCTAGTTCAGCAAACTGAGCTAGTTCTAGCTTGAGTTTACCTGCAACCTGCTTCATTGCTTTGGTTTGAGCAGCAGAACCTACGCGTGATACGGAAATACCAGCATTGATTGCAGGGCGGAAACCCGCGTTAAACAAGTCAGAAGACAGGAATATCTGCCCGTCGGTAATGGAAATTACGTTGGTAGGAATATAAGCTGATACGTCACCAGCTTGAGTTTCAATAATTGGTAGAGCAGTCATGCTACCGCCACCTAATGCATCACTCAGTTTTGCAGCACGTTCTAGTAGACGAGAGTGAAGATAAAATACGTCTCCTGGATATGCTTCACGACCTGGTGGACGACGTAATAGCAAGGACATTTGACGATATGCTTGAGCTTGCTTAGTCAGGTCATCATAGACAATCAAGGTTGCTTTGCCTTTATACATAAAGTATTCCGCGATCGCCGCACCTGTATAGGGAGCGAGATACTGTAGAGTAGCGGGATCGTTGGCATTAGCAGCTACGACGACAGTGTAATTCATCGCACCCTTTTCTTCTAGGGTATTGACTACTTGTGCCACTGTAGAAGCTTTTTGTCCTACTGCAACATAGACGCAAATTACATCTTCGCCCTGCTGGTTAATGATCGTATCTACGGCTACGGCAGTTTTGCCTGTTTGTCTATCACCGATAATCAACTCGCGCTGACCACGACCTACGGGAATCATGGCATCAATTGCGGTAATCCCCGTTTGCATCGGCTCACAAACTGACTTACGGGCAATAATTCCTGGTGCCATTGATTCAATCAGGCGAGTTTGATCGGTGTTGATATCGCCCTTGCCATCTAGAGGGCGTGCTAAAGAGTCAACGACTCTACCCGTCAAAGCTTCTCCTACAGGAATAGAAGCGATTTTGCTAGTTGCTTTAACGGTACTACCTTCCTGGATACCAAAACCGTCACCCATAAGTACGGCACCGACGTTATCTTCTTCCAAGTTGAGGGCAATACCGACAGTACCGTCTTCAAACTCTAGAAGTTCTCCTGCCATTGCCTGTTCTAGACCGTAGATACGAGCAATGCCGTCACCTACCTGAAGCACTGTACCTACATTGGATACTTGAACATCCTGCTCGTAAGACTCGATCTGCTGCTTAATAATGCTACTAATTTCGTCTGGTCTGATGCTAACCATAGCTTTCTTTGTATGTAAGAGTTAGTTTTTTGTTATTTATCGTCAACGCAATCCCTAAGATAGTTGCTGCGTCTGATTTGTGGTTTATTGATTTAAGCTGATACTAATACGACGGAGTTGTCCGCGAATGCTGGCATCGATCACTTTTGAGCCAACTTTGATAATAACCCCACCAATCAAGTCGGAGTCAATGCTGGTTTTTAGCTCTACATCACGAGCATCAGCGATCGCTTTTACCTTCTCAATTATGTTCTGCTTTTGCGAATCGCTTAACTTGGTAGCGGAAGTGACCTCTGCTAAAACGGTTTGATTTAGCTTGCGCAGTAAGTTCAAATATTGCTCTACAATTGGCTCCAAAAATACAATCCGCCTCTTGTCAATCAACAGCATCATGAAGTTTACTAAGTAAGGGTTTGCGTCGCTACCCAATACCTGCTTCAGTACTGCTTTTTTATCTTCCCCTTTGATCACTGGATTAAGCACAAAATCTTTAAATTCTTTGGACTCCGAGAGCAAAGAATCTAGAGAACGAAAAGTTTCACCAAACTGATTAGTTAAATCACGCTGCTGTGCCAGAGACATTAATGCCTGAGCATAGGGTTCTCCAACTTCACTATTGATTAGAGTTCCACTCATGATGATTAACCTCCTAATTTAGCGATACTGCTATCGATGAGCTTGCCCTGTACGTCATCGTTGAGAACATTTTCCATTTGAGATCTTGCCCGTTCCAAAGCTAATGCCACGACACGTTCTCTTAGCTGGGCGATCGCTTTTTCTTGTTCGGAACTCAGGTCTTTACCTGCAATCTCTTTAAGGCGTTGAACTTCTTTTTCTCCTTGAGCCAAGATTGTTTCTCTTGCTTTTTGAGCGTTGGTAGTTGCTTCAGAGCGAATTTTGGCGGCTGTTGATTTAGCTTCCTCTAGCTTTTTCTGTTCGTTTGCTAGAGTAACTTCAGCTTGTTTTTTCTTCTGCTCAACTGCTTGAATTTGCTCGGCAATTTTGGCACGTCTTTCGCTTAAAGTTTTAGTCAGTAATGGTTTACCAAAATAAACTAGTATTCCCACTAGGAGAGTAAGGTTGATTAGGTTTGTTTCAAAAATATCTAAGTTTAAACCAAAACCGCTTTCAACCTCTGAGTTTGCTTCTGCTAGAAATAATAAAGTCTCTATCATACCCAGATTTTGAGTTTTGTTATTTTTTTCATTTATGACCGCAATTAATCAATTTTGTTTGACTTATTTGACTAATTCTGGGTCGAGTATTTTTTCTAAGATTTGACGAGATAGAGAATCTATTTGCTGCTCTAAAGTTGCAAAAGCTGTTGCTTTCTGCTGCTCTATTTCTTGAGTTGCTGCTTCTCTTTGGGATTGAACTTCTTGTTGAGCCGTGGCTATTTTGGTTGTCGTAATTTCCTTGGCTTCTGCTTGGGCTTTTTGGATCAGATCTTGAGATTCTCGGCGCGCTTGGGCTATTTGTCTCTCATATTCTTTGACAATGCTTTCCGCTTTAGCTAGCTTATCTTTAGAACCAGTATCACCACTGCGAAGATAATCCTCTCGTTCATCCAGCACCTTCATTAATGGCTTGTAAAATACTGCGTTTAACAGTGCTGTTAAGACCAAAAACTGCACTGCCATTAAAGGCAAAGTCGCATCAAAATCAAACATTTTTTATAGGGCAAATTGGATTGAACAATCAAACCTGTAGAGACACTCTTGGAGTATCCCTAACAGATTTTTAGAAAAATTTATACAAAGGGGTTGGCAAATAATAATACCAAGGCGACTACTAGACCATAGATGGTCAAAGATTCCATGAACGCCAAAGTTAATAGAAGAGTACCGCGGATTTTACCTTCAGCTTCGGGTTGACGAGCAATACCGGCTACTGCTTGACCAGAAGCATTACCTTGTCCAATACCAGGGCCGATTGCAGCCAAACCAATAGCTAATGCAGCAGCGATAACGGAAGCAGCTTGAATATCCATGAAATTTTACCTACTTTAAATTTACTGAAAGAACTTAAAAATGGAGTGAAGCTATCAAAATAATATGCTTCAATACTTAAACAGAATTTTAGAAGTTAGATTACTTCTAAATTCAACCTCTTAATCGTGATGATCTACTAAAGCTTCGTGTATATATGCTCCTGCGAGGGTAGCAAACACCAAAGCTTGAATCGCACTAGTAAATAAGCCCAGTGCCATTACTGGTAATGGGATGAATAACGGAACTAAAAGTACTAGTACAGCAACTACTAGTTCGTCAGCCAAAATATTACCAAAAAGACGGAAACTTAGAGAAAGAGGTTTGGTGAAATCTTCTAGAATTGCAATGGGAAGTAGAACAGGAGTTGGTTCAATATAGTGTTTGAAGTAATTCAGTCCCTTCTTTTTTAGCCCAGCGTAAAAATACGCCAAGGAAGTAAGCAATGCTAGAGCCACCGTTGTATTAATGTCATTTGTAGGGGCAGCTAGTTCACCCGATGGTAACTCAAGGAGTTTCCAAGGCACTAGCGCCCCTGACCAATTTGACACAAAGATGAACAAAAACAAAGTGCCGATAAAAGGCACCCAGTCGCGATATTCTTTTTCGCCGATCTGATTTCTCACCAAATCTCGAATAAACTCTAGGACAAATTCCATAAAGTTTTGAATCCCACTGGGAATTTTTTGAATGTTCCGCGTGGCAGCTAAAGAAGCTATTACTAAAAGACCTATTACGATCCAAGAATTGAGAAAAACCTGTCCATGAACTGTAAAATTGCCGATTTTCCAAAGAAAATGTTCGCCAACTTCCAATTCCGCCAGGGTATAAGTATTTAGAAAAGTCAAAGCACCTAAAATTTCCATACGCCTAGATTGAACAAAACATTAAATTAAAACTGTTCTCGTAGTTTCTCTAAAAATCTCTTATTTTAGGCGTCGTTTTCTACTTTCTCTGTTGACCAAAAGATTGACTTTACAGTGTAGATAATGATCGCTGGTTTATAAGTTAGAAATCCAAGAAAGACAGGAAGAATGTGTAGCTGTTGCCATTTGCTAGCAACTAGTATCAGGATGACAAAAAGTCCTAATCCTTTAGCACCGAGACGTTGTTGACCTAGGCGTTCAACATCTTTGGCTAACATTCTCAAATACACTAGTCCGACAACTGCACCCAATAAATAATTGAAAGCAATATTAAGGGAGCAAAAAAACCACACAATGGGAAAAATTATTCCCATCAATACCAGAGTAGTTAACAACAACGATCGCTGTAATTGATAAAAATCTGCCATTGAATCATAAGCTTCTAAAGAAGTAGCATCATGATGAGTAATCTGTTCGTCTTGAACTAGTGATGGTTCGGGAGATTGGTTGGACAAAGGTACGTTACTCGAATGCGAATCCATTCTTATTTTTGGTTACTGCTACTACTAAAATTCTCTACATAAATAATGTAGATCAATTTAGACGGCTATTTATCCATTTAAATAATGGAATTTACCTTAGCCCAATAATTGTTTACTAAGGTATTACTCAGCAACACTACGAACCTTGCAATAATGCTGAGTAGTCACAGTACCCAGAAATCATATCATGGTAATGTAACCAATTATTAAAAATTTCTAAATGGTTAATTTAAAGAAATTTAGTTGAACTTATGGGTTTGAGTTTTTTATTGTCGATCGACGACTTAAAATAATTAACTGTCGTTTAAATAGAGATCGCACTCCGGCTAAATCTAATTGGCAATGACTTAAGATCTCGCCGACATTAGCTTGTTTTTCAGTATTTTTGTCGCAAGCAAGCATAAACTGATACTCTGATTCTGATAGGTGAACCATTTGGTATTCAAAATTGAGGAAGTTTTGACTGGGAAAGCCCTGCATACAAGGATTAAGTTCGGGAATTGCTTGACTTAACAGTTGGTCATCAGACCAATTTTGCTGACTTAAAGGCGGTTTTGCTAAGAAGAATTCGTAATGAGTCAAATTAGGATCGAGTAATTCGATTAAACGATATAATTGGCGATCGCTCAAACTCTCGGCTCTTTTGATTAGTTCAGGCGATTTACCCATTAGCCTCTCTAACTGCCAATATCCAGGATTAGAAAATCCCACAAAATCTAAGCCTGAAGCATCAATTAAATCAAACAGTGTTTCGACGTTATAGTCAATTTCTTGGGGATGAACGTACATATCGGCAAAAGATTCATCACGATGATTTTCTAATGACCATAATTTGGTTTCTTGTTGCAAAATGCGGTTATTTTCTGGCAAATTAGCCAAAATTTCCCGACCAACTTTTACCCCATCGCGATAGTCTCCCCGTTTATCTCCTTGTAAAAGCGCGATCGCTTTTTGCATTAAACTAATTTCCCAACGTCCTAATTCAGCATAAACAAAGATGTGAAAGATTCCTCCTGGCTTTAATTTCTTCGCTAACGCCTGAATACCTTTTTCTGGTTCAGGTAAATGGTGCAGTACGCCAACGCTATTGATAAAATCAAACTCTCCTTCTAGCTGAGTTGCTTCTTCTAGTCTAAGATTTAAAAACTTAACGGATTTGGCGTGTTTAGCAATTACTCCCGAACGATGACAACGTTTTTCCGCAATTTCTAAAGCTTTCTCGCTAATATCGATCGCCGTCACTTCCGCTTCTGAATTAAGGTGGATTAAGTAATCCGTACTCGAACCTGTACCGCAGCCTGCATCTAAAATGCGAATATCTTCGCTTACGGGTTTGATTCCCGTACAAAAACTATATGCCGAAATCCAATTCCACCGCCAGTTATAGCCAGGAGGTTCAAGATCGGACAGAGGATCGGGAGGGAAAGGATAGGTGTTATATAAATTGGCAACGGCTTGGTTAATCGCTTGTGAGTCAGACATCGATAGTTGGTTTTTGGTAGTGTTAAATTTAAGTAACTACAGTGTAATTACTTAAAAATCAAAATAGACATTATTTAAAATAGGTAACTTTCAGGGAATTAGAATGTCTAAAATAATTATGGATCAATGCGGTTGATAACTATTGACAGAAAACGGTTGATTTCAAAACTAAGGACATTACCAGTCAACGTTACACTGCCATGTCGTTGTTCGATGTAAAAGGTAAGCATTCGAGTAGTTCAAGAATGGAAAGCGGTTTTATCAGCAGCAACATCGATGATTAAAAAGCGATCGCCTTCTTAGTCAAACTAGCAATGGCGATCGCTAAAATTTTGTTTCCACCTTGCAGCTTTCAATCTCGATCCTGCTTGAGAAAACTCTTGACTTTTAACTCTGGAATTATGCTGATTGTAATTTGTGGCGCAACTGCTAGTGGTAAATCTGGTTTGGCTTTAGAAATTGCCCAGCGCTTAGATTCAATTATTATCAGCGCTGATTCTCGTCAGATATATAAAAAATTTGATCTTGGTACAGCGAAGCCATCTCTAGTAGAACAAAAGTTAGTAGCTCATTATCAAATAGATATTTGTGAACCAACAGAAACATTAACCCTGGCTGAATATCAACAGCAAACTCAAAAAATAATTATTAATAGCAAGACTAATAACCCTCCTCTACTGGTTGGTGGAACAGGGTTATATCTAGATTCTATTACCAAAGGCTTAAAAATTCCTTTAGTCTCTCCTCAACCAGAATTGCGATCGCAATTATCTTCTCTGGGACAAGCTCAAATTTACCCTTGGTTGGTTCAGGTAGATCCGATTGCAGCGCGAAAAATCCATCCTAATGACCAATTTAGAACGTTGAGAGCGTTAGAAGTATTTTATGTCACAGGAACACCTATTTCTGCCCAACAGGGTGAAAATCCGCCTAATTATCCTATTTTACAAATTGGCTTAGATTGCGAGGTTGCCATTTTAGATCGGCGCATAGCTACTCGTACCAAGCAAATGATTGAGCTGGGGCTAGTTCAGGAAGTAGAGTATCTCTGTCAAAAGTATGGCGAACAGCTGCCTTTGTTAAATACCCTGGGATACACTGAAATAAAACAATATTTGGCGGGGAAGCTCAGTTTAGAACAGGCTATCGCCCAAATTATAACTCATACTCGGCAATTTGCTAAACGGCAACGCACCTGGTTTAAGAAGAATCAGCAAATTAATTGGTTTGATAATACCAGCCCCGATTTAGTCGAGCAAGTTTGGCAGAGAATCAAAGATTTTATCACCGATTAGGATAATTATTGGGCGAACGACCAAGCGATCGCAGTATCGATTCTATCTCTAAAAGCTATTTAAATCCTAATTAGCAGGATAGCAAACGCCTACGCCACCTAAACCGCAGTAACCATTTGGCACTTTACTAAGATACTGCTGATGATAATCTTCAGCGTAATAAAATTCTGGAGCATCAATAATTTCGGTAGTAATTGGGTCATAACCAGCTTTACTTAATTCTTGCTGATAAGCTGCCAAAGAAGCTTCTGCCAATTGTTTTTGCTCTGGGGTATAAGTATAAATACCAGAACGATATTGAGTACCGCGATCGTTACCCTGACGCATTCCTTGGGTAGGATTATGACTTTCCCAAAATACTTTCAATAATTCTTCGTAACTGATTTTAGCGGGATCGTAAACCACCAAAACAACCTCGTTATGTCCCGTCATACCAGAGCAAACCTCTTGATAGGTAGGATTAGGAGTATGTCCTGCCGCATAGCCAGCTGCCGTAGTGTACACCCCTTCCTGCTGCCAAAATTTTCTTTCTGCGCCCCAAAAGCAACCCAAACCAAAAACTGCCTGTTCCATATTTTTAGGAAAAGGTGGCTTAAGAGGATTACCGTTAACATGATGCTTTTCTGGTACTGGCATAGCTCGATCGCGCCCTGGTAATGCTTCTTGAGAAGAAGGAGTTGTGGCTGGTTTGCCTAAACCGAATAGTCCCATAAAAATTCTTATTTAGCTTTTATTAATTTTTTTTACGCTACTCTAATCATAGAAGAATCGTTAAACTTTGAAATTCGGCTAACCCTACCTTCTAAAGGTAATTAAGATTTTTCGCTCTTGGCATCCTGCGTGACGCTGTTGAAGCTTGATTGTTGTTCCCTATTTACTTACGATACTATAGCCAGGAGTGCAACTAGATCCATATTAGCTAGCCATTTAATCAAGTTTAGTTAGAAAAGGTTTATGAAAATTTTAGTAGTAGAAGATGATGAACGTATCAGTGATGCGGTAGTAGAGTATCTCAGCGATCTCCATTATGCTGTTGAAGCGGTCTATGATGGTCAAAGTGCCTGGGATTTACTAGATGTGTTTACTTACGATCTAGTGCTGCTCGATGTTATGTTACCCAAAATAGATGGGATTACTTTATGCCAAAAGCTACGTAAAAAAGGCTTCAATCTTCCTATTTTGATGTTGACTGCTCAAGATACTTTGGAAAACAAAATTGTCGGCTTAGATGCAGGTGCAGATGACTATTTAGTCAAACCTTTTGAATTAGATGAATTATCGGCTCGGATACGCGCCCTGTTGCGTCGAGGAAGCAGTAGCTTGCCTCCTATTTTGAGTTGGGAAAAATTACGCCTTGACCCAAGTAGTTGTGAAGTCTTTTATCAAGAGACGCTTTTGCCTCTAAGCCCTAAAGAATACAAGTTACTAGAATTTTTTTTACGTAATGGTCGTCGCGTGTTTAGTCGCGCTCAAATTTTGGAACATCTCTGGTCTTTTGAACAAGTCCCAGAAGAAGCAACCGTCAAAGCCCATATTAGAGGGTTAAGACAAAAATTAGAAGCTGCTGGCGCACCCCACGATTTAATTGAGACTGTTTATGGTTTGGGATATCGTCTGAAAGAAGAACCCCAACAGGTCAAATAATTAGGTTGAACAATAATGCATCAAGACTTGCGATCGCGTCTGCTACTGTACTATTTGATAGTCATGGCAGCTATCTTAAGTGTTTTTGGCACGGGGGTTTATGTTGTATTTCGACGCAATCTTTATCAACAACTCGACCGAAAATTATTAACCTTAGCTCAATCGGCTACACCTTCTTTTACGGCAGTGCAAGAGCGCGGTAACTCCTATCTTAGTCAAGTAGAAGAAGTTCCCTGGCGCGATATTTTTAACCGAGATCGACAAAGCCTAGAATGGTTTGACGAGAAAGGAAAGTTGTTGGGTAGAAAAGGTTTGATCGAGCTAGATGTTCCTCCAGAAGTAGGCACGACATTCATTCAAAATCCCGATACCGAAGAAGTGTTTCGGACTCATACTCTTTCAATGTTTATTCGCAGAAATAATGAAGCAGGTCCTCCTACTTTAGTTGGTTTTATTAGAGCAACTCAATCTAACCAAGAAATAGAGCAAGCAGAAGAGCAGCTATTCACAATTTTAATTATTGGGGGTATGCTGACTTTAATTTTGATTGGCTTGGGTGGCTTCTGGCTGACGCAAAAAGCAATTCAACCGATTGAAGCTAGTTTTTTACAGCTAAAACAGTTTACTGCCGATGCGTCTCATGAACTGCGTAGCCCCCTAACGGCGATCAAAGCTTCTGTAGATATTATGCGTACTCATCCAGAGCGAGTTCATCCTAAAGATACCAAAAAACTAGAGGCGATCGCTGGTGCTACACTACAGATGAGTGAGATGTTAGGCGATTTGCTATTTTTAGCCCGCGCCGATGCCGATGCGGAACTACCTGTAAATGAGCGCAAATTAACCCCAGTATTTCTCAATCAAATTCTGCAGAACTGCTTTGTACTCTTAGAACCTTTGGCTAGCGATAAAAAAATCGTGTTTCAGTCAAAATTCAGGGAGGAAATTCATGTGTTAGGAGACATTCCTCAGCTTTCTCGACTTTTCTCAAATTTGTTAGAAAATGCTCTGCAATATACTCCAAATGAAGGTAGAGTCAGTTTAGATTTATATCGACAAAATCGTTTTGCCGTGATTAGCGTCCGCGATACGGGTATAGGCATTGCTCCAGACCAAATCTCTAAAGTTTTCGATCGCTTTTGGCGAGCCACCAAAGCTCGTTCTCATCGAGAGGGCGGTACAGGTTTGGGTTTAGCTATTTCGGCAGCGATCGCCAAACGTCATGATGGAAGAATTTCTGTCACCAGTGAACTCAATATTGGTACCTGCTTTTTGGTACGTATTCCGATTCTTGATAATAAAAGATCGCCGATGATAAAAGTTTGAAATAAATTACTATCTTAATCGAGCTTATTTTTTTTAAATGGCAGTTTGACCATGTTCAAACTGCCATTTGCTATAGCTAACTATTTTTAAAAAAATACAGATAAATTTTGACTATAATTTTCAGCCTCTGACTGGGCAAGATAAAGAGGGTGTATGAGCGATTAAAGACAAGATAGTCACTATGAATCGAAACAACTCAGAAATTGGTACTGTTTCTGGACAAGAAATTTATCAGAAGATTTACCACAATATTCAGCAGGTAGTACAAGGGCAATCAACCGCGATTAGAAACTTACTAGCTGGGTTTGCCAGTGGTGGTCATGTCTTATTAGAAGATTATCCTGGTACAGGTAAGACTACCTTAGCTAAAGCTTTGGCTTATTCAATTGATGCTCGGTTTAAACGCATTCAGTTTACTCCCGATTTGCTGCCCTCCGATATTATTGGCATCTCCATTTTTAATCAAAGCGATCGCACTTTCCAGTTTCATGAAGGTCCAATTTTTGCCAATATTGTTTTGGTAGATGAAATTAACCGTGCTTCTCCTCGCACCCAGTCGGCACTATTGGAAGCGATGGCTGAGTCTCAGGTAAGCGTGGATGGTCAAATTAGAAAGTTACCCGATCTATTTTTGGTGATTGCGACTCAAAATCCAGTCGGTTCTCATGGAACATATCCTTTGCCTGAAGCTCAGATGGATCGTTTTGCGCTCCAGTTTAGCTTGGGGTATGTTGCACCTGAAAATGAGGTAAAAATTTTATCAGCTCAACTTCAGAATCATCCCCTAGATAAGATTAAACCCTGCGTTTCTCTCTCAGAAGCGATCGCACTAATACAGCAGGTAGAACAAGTTAGGGTTAGCGATGTCATGAAACGCTATTTGGTCGATCTAGTTAATGCGACCCGTACCGCCGAAGGAATACAGTTAGGAAGCAGTCCCAGAGGTTCTTTGGCATTAATGAAGGTGGCTCAAGCCTTAGCTTTATTTGATGGTTATAAATTTGTTGCCCCAGAACAAATACAAGAATTGGCAGTTATGGTCATTGCTCACAGGTTAGTTATGCAGCCTCAAGCACGTTTTTCAGGTCAAACTGCTGCGGGAGTAGTGCAAGATCTTCTGAAAACTCTTCCTGTTCCTAGCTAATTAAAACTAAATCTGGCTGTTTAATTTTTTCTTTTCCCAAGCAAGAGCAGAACTAACAATTTCATCTAAAGAATCATGTTGGGGTTTCCAGCCGATTACTTCGCGAATTTTAGCTCCAGAAGCTACAACACAAGCGGGATCGCCCAGTCTACGAGGAGATTCAATCACTGGGAAATCTACCCCAGAAATTTCTTGAATTTTAGACAATACCTCTTTAACGCTATAACCACTGCCATAGCCACAGTTGAATATTTGGCTAGTAGCTTCCTTTTCCAGATAAGTTAAAGCATCAATGTGAGCAGCAGCTAGATCCTCAACATGAATGTAATCCCGAACTCCTGTACCGTCAGGAGTAGGATAGTCTGTCCCAAAAATACTAGCGCTCGAACGAATTCCCAAAGCTGCATCACAACCTACCTTGATTAAATGGGCGGCTTTGTTCCCCATCTGACCAATTTTGCCAGAACTGTCGGCTCCTGCCACGTTAAAATAACGTAAGATGACATATTTAAGCTCTGAAGCTCGAGCATAGTCACGAATAATAGTCTCACTCATCAACTTTGATTTGCCGTAAGGATTAATGGGTAAGGTAGGAGAAGATTCTCGAACAGGATATTCCTGAATTTCGCCGTATACCGCAGCCGTACTTGAAAAGACCAACTGGTTAACATCAAACTTTTGGCAACACTGCAATAAATTAACTACGTTACAAGTATTGTTGTAGTAATAATTGAGGGGCTTCTCTAAAGATTCGGGAACGGAAATGCTGGCTGCAAAATGAAGTACAGCATCAAACTGGTGTTGGGTAAAGACCTGTGCCAAACGCTGTGGGTCATTTAATTCTCCTTGAATTAATTCGCCATACAGTATCGCTGCTGCTGAACCTGTAGACAGATTGTCATAAATAACAATCTCATAACCAGCTTCTCCTAGCTTTTTTACAGTATGAGAGCCAATATAACCCGCACCACCAGTAAGCAAAATCTTCGCCATAGTAATTTGTATCTAAATTCCTTTTGATCGCAATTAATTATCGCAAGTGTTTAAATATTTAATACAAAACTTCGTAAAAAGTTTAAGGTTTAAACTTAAATGGCTGTAATTTACTAATAATAATCTGTAGTCATCCTAATAAACACTAAAAGCTATTTTTAGAAGTATGTACTATAGCATTTACGTAGTCTGCACAACTTATTGACCAGAACTACAATTAAAATTTCATCTCAACAATTTTAGGGTTCAAGAGGAAAACACCTTGCAATTTGTCTAAATAAAGCGGTAATTTGATTAAAAGCAACTATCAATTTTGTGCTGCCAAAACTCAGTGTAATTTATGCCTCGATCGCCCAAGCTAAAATTCGATCGCGGAACTTTAATCTTACATCCACCCCCAAAGGGCCAAGCTTGGTTGGATTATGCCACTTGGGACGATCGCATAGAAAAGTTTCGCATTCCCGCGATTTATTACCGTTCTCTCGTAGAAGCTCTCCAGGCAGATGACAAAAAAATTATTGACGAAGCCAGAGAATTTTACAATCTGGAACTAAAATCTAGATCGCAACTCGAACCCTATCCCCATCAGACAGAGGCATTACAGGCATGGAAACAGGCGCGAAGGCAGGGAGTCGTAGTTTTGCCTACCGCAGCTGGCAAGACTTATTTAGCTGAGTTAGCAATGCAGTCTACGCCTCGCACTACTTTGATTGTGGTGCCAACTCTAGATTTAATGCATCAGTGGTATGCTCAGATTGAATCTGCTTTTCCTCATGCAGAAGTGGGTTTGTTGGGTGGTGGTTCACGCGATCGCACTCCGATTTTGATTGCTACCTACAACAGTGCAGCAATTCACGCCGAAACCTTGGGTAATCGTTATGCACTGCAAATCTTTGATGAGTGCCATCATTTACCGACCGACTTTTTTAAAGTAATTGCCGAATATGCGATCGCTCCTTATCGCTTGGGGTTAACTGCGACTCCTGAACGCAGCGACGGTACTCACCGCCATTTAGATACTCTAATTGGCAAAATTATCTATCGTAAAACCCCTGAAGAACTCTCTGGTGCAGCCTTAGCCAATCACAAAATAGTCCAGATGCGAGTCAAACTATCTGAGCTAGAACAATTAAAATACGAAGAGGCGATCGCGATACGGAGTAAATTTTTGCGTCAGTCTAATATTTCTTTAGGTAGCCTTCAAGGATGGCAGCTATTTGTCCAAGCTAGCGCGCGATCGCCCCAAGGTAGAAAAGCGATGTTAGCTCACCGACAAGCAAAAGAGATCGCTTTGGGTACAGATGCCAAAATCCGTGTATTGATTGACTTAATCGAAAAACATTCCACAGAACGCATTTTAATTTTCACTAATGATAACGCCACTGTTTATCGCATCTCGCAACAGTTTTTGATTCCCGCTATTACTTATCAGACTGCGGTTAAAGAACGTCACGATATTTTAACCAGATTTAAAGCAGGAGAATATAAAACTTTAGTAGCGTCTCACGTACTCAATGAAGGGGTAGATGTACCCGATGCTCGAATTGCAATTATTCTGTCTGGTACAGGTTCTACTAGAGAATATATTCAAAGATTAGGTAGAGTGCTAAGAAAAGGCAATACCAGTAATAAACAGGCGATTCTCTACGAGGTTGTGACAGAAAACACTAGTGAAGAAAGAACATCAGAACGCCGTCGCGGTGAGCAAAGCTACGAGCAACCTCAACACCCACAATTGCAGCTCATTACGACCAAACCGAAACCCAAAAAGCAACAGTTCAAAGCAGCCGAAAAATCAAAACAATGGAATACGGAGGAAGAATAGTTAATTAATGTTTGCCGATTCTCACAAAAAAGCTTGCAGCTACAAAAAATAAAATTACTTTTTAGGCGAGAATAACAATACGGGAAACCAGCTACTACGCATCATATCATTGGCAAAACTGCGAACCGTCCACTGGAAAAGACTGTTGCGATAATCTGTAGCAATGGCGATCGCGCTAATGTCGAAATCCAAAGCAGCAGTAGTAATTTCCTGCAAAGGATTGCCTACTTTTACCAGAGTATCTACTTCAAGATCTAAAGCTTCTAGTTCTTTTTTTACCGATTGTAGATTAGCTTTTGCCTCTTCTACTCGCTGTTTGGCTAAAATCGACTTCCTACCGCAATCATCAACCACCGACATTAGCATACACTGCTTTAGCGAATTTTCTGGGCGATTCTGGGCATACTTTTTAATTTCTTCAATCAAATAACGAGCAGTCTCACTATTGTTGTAGGGAATCAGTAGATAACGCCAAAGATGACGACAGCGTAAGTGCAACTCTTCAAGAGTATAGGTAGTGATTAGTTCGGGGCGAATAATATTGAGTGGTTGGCTGGTGGCTTTCGCTAATCCAGCGCTGGTGCTGCCAAAAAATTTCTCTTGTAATAAACTTCTAATTGGAGTTCCCGTCATAATTACATCTACGGGATGCTTTTTCAATACTCTAGGAATTGTATCGAGGGGTTTTCCTGAAAGGACTTCTATTTGAACATCTACACCGGAAGGAGCATGCTCTAAAGCTTTCTCAAAGCGTTGTTTAGCTCGCTCTATTTTTTCATCATCTACTCTTGGCACTTCTCCTTCTTCCCAAAGCGGAACACTATGAAAGAAAACGATTTTCTTTAGACCACTTTGAGCCAAGCTTGGCACGCAATCAAGGAAACGGTACAAACCGTCGGTAAAATCTGTGCAGATTAAGCAACTTTGAAACATATGAGCTAAATGACAAATCTTTTTTTTAGACTAACAAATAAAAGGTTCGACACTCGCAATAATCTTAATTTTCTTATTTTTTCTTGAGTATTAACCCCAACATCCCCAGCTTTTTTCCTGGAAACCAGCGAGAGAAGGAGGCGTAATCAAGTACGATCTAGATACTTTATATCGTTGGCGGAGAATCTATTCCCCATTGATGACGAATAAAGTGTTGATACATATTGTCCTTAAGGATCATTTGCTCATAGAGCTTAACTAGAAATTCTTGAGCTTGTTCATGGCTCATTGATTGAACTTGAGTCTCAAATGAGCGAATATTAAATTTTTGCTCTAGAGACAGTTTCATTGAATCTGACATAAAAAACACTCCTAATTTTTAGATTGTCTGTCAATTAGACTCAGATTACTTTTAATGTAACCCAATGTAACAATATTTTGACAAACACTACTTTTGGTTATACTTATCATAATAGTTGATTGTCAACTATTAAAAGGAGTTTTAACTCTGACTTAAGGCTGAAATATTGCTAAAAAAGGATAAATAAATCGAATAAATTAGCTAATTGTGTAAACGTTCTGTAATAATTAGATATGGTGCAGAATTTAAAATAGGATTCAACTTTAAAATAAATTAAGTGTAGGCTAAGCTGGGGTTGCTCCAGCCTGTACAGCGAAGCTGTTACTGATTAGCATTATTTCCAGTTACAGCTGTTTTTTAAGCTACTGAGGCGATAATTGAAACTAACGCCAAGTTTAATAACCAGTGCATTGCAAGATAAGTGTTAGCCATTTTCAACTGCTCGAGTTAGCAGGAAGTGTGCATCTTAGGTATGATGTCTGGTGATGTAAAAAAGTTGAGTTGGTTCACCAAAAGATTCGTCTATAAAAAGCTTTTAGACAATTCATTATATTTTGGCTCAGTTGCCATCAAAAAAGCGTTCGCTCTGCACACAATGTTGGAATAAAATTAGCTTGGGAGATTATAGTTTTATGTCTATTCGTCTATACGTGGGTAACCTACCAAAAGAAGAAATCGATCGCGATGCCTTGGCTGCAATGTTTGCAGATGAAGGAGACCAGGTTTCTACTAAAGTTATCAAAGATCGAAAAACTGGAAAATGTCGTGGTTTTGCTTTCGTTACCGTTGCTAGTGATGAAGCAGCAGATCGGTTTATGGAAAAATACAATGGTCAGTCTTTTATGGACAGCCCTTTGAAAATCGAAAAAGCTCTACCTCGTTCTAAAGGCGAGGAAGAAAATGCACCTGCGGAGACTACTGGTAATAGTGGTAATAGTGGTAATGCCCCGAAACGCAAAAGTAGTAAAAAACCCAGTAACAGTAAAAAGCCTAGTACTAATCAAAAACAACAGAGTAGTACTATTCAACCCGATCCTCGTTGGGCAGATGAATTAGCCAAGCTAAAAGAAATGTTGGCCTCTGCTAATAATTAAGCTTATTAATCGCGTAAAGTACGGCAACGATAATACTGTTTAAAGACTTTGAATTTTAAAACGGTGACAATGACTCAAAAGGAAACTTGGGGTGATTGAACACCGTAATTTTTTTGACTTTTTTAACTTGAATTAACCCAGATTAAAATTACATATTTGATTGTCAGTAATACTAATTTTGGGACAGATATCTGAGAAGATAAGTCTCAGCTCAAATAATTATGAAGGTATAGGGAGATTAATTTAATGACTGATCCTGTCAAAACCATGAAACAAGAAGTGGGCAGAGCTGCTGCTGCCCGTGTTCAATCGGACTCAATTGTTGGACTAGGATCGGGTTCAACTGCTGCCTATGCGATTGAATATATTGGCGATCGCTTATCCAAAGGCGAAATTAAAAATATTGTCGGTGTGCCGACTTCATTTCAGGCAGAGGTATTAGCCAAAAAGTTTAAGATCCCCTTGGTTACTCTAGATGCTATCGACCATATTGACATTGCAATCGATGGTGCTGACGAGGTAGATCCCCAGAAAAATCTGATTAAAGGCGGTGGGGCGGCACATACCCGCGAAAAAGTTGTAGACTCTCTAGCAAATGAGTTTGTTGTGGTAGTCGATGATGGCAAGTTGGTAGAGCGGCTGGGATCGACGTTTTTATTGCCTGTCGAAGTTATTCCGATGGCAGTTGCTCCTGTAATGCGTAGTTTAGAAAAGTTGGGCGGCAAACCAGAACTACGAATGGGTGTTAAAAAAGCTGGCCCCGTAGTTACCGATCAGGGCAACTTAGTCATCGACGTTAAGTTTGACCATATTGATAACCCTGGTGAGATGGAAAAAACGATCAACAATTTTCCTGGAGTTTTAGAAAACGGACTATTTGTCGGTGTAGCCGATATTGTATTAGTAGGGGCAATAAAAGACGGTAAGCCCGAAATTCGCGAGTTTTAAGCGATCGCCTCAAAATTCTGACCCTTTTAGATCTACTTTTAAAAGGGGAGGCGGATTTTTTTTCTATTTATCAATTTATAACTAAGAACTAGTCAAAGAGAGACTTAAATCAACTGATTGTTTATCTTTAAAGGAGATTATTATTTTGCGAAAAATCATTTTTATAGTTTTGCTCGCAATATTTGTTTTAGTGACTGCGATTGATGCCCCTGCTCTTGCTGATACGATGGCACACTCAAATAATGGTGCAGCAGTGTTCAAAGCTAACTGCGCTGGCTGTCATGTCAAAGGAGGTAATATTGTACGACGAGGGAAAAATTTAAAGTTGAAGGCTCTCCACAGAAATAAAGTAGATACTCAAGCTGCGATCGCAACTCTGGTAACTAACGGCAAGGGTATCATGTCGGCTTATGGGGATAAACTAACTACCGAACAAATAGCTGAGGTTAGTGCCTATGTACTAAAAAGAGCCGAACAAAATTGGCAGTAAGAAATTTTACTCAAAGGCATCGGCATTGCGACAGTCATATGAAGTACATACTATGCTCTTTCCAATATAATTACCTTAAGCAAAGAATATTTTTAAATCTAATCAACACAAAAAGTGGTTAATCAAGCCCAAACGAGTCTAGTTACAGATATTTTATCGAGAGCAGCAAGAGCAGATATTTCGGTAGAAGAGGGAATATATCTGATTCAAGAACAAGATTTAGAAGTGCGATCGCTTATTGCTCAGACAGCAGATCGCCTACGCGACAAACAGGTAGGCGATACCGTTACCTATGTAATTAACCGTAATATAAACTTTACTAATATCTGCGAGCAGCACTGTAGTTTCTGCGCTTTTCGCCGTGATGCTGGTGAGGTCGGCTCATTTTGGCTCAATACTGAACAAATAATTGCTAAAGCTACTGAAGCTGTCTGTATTGGAGCAACAGAAATATGTATGCAGGGTGGATTAAATCCCCAAGCAAAACATAATGGTAGTTCCTTGAATTACTATCTCAACTTAGTTAAAGAAATTAAATCACATTTTCCGCAACTACATTTACACGCTTTTTCTCCGCAAGAAATCCAGTTTATTGCCAGAGAAGACGGTATTAGCTACGAAAAAGTGCTGTCAGCTTTAAAAAGAGCAGGATTAGGCTCAATGCCAGGTACAGCAGCCGAAATTTTAGACGACCGCGTCAGAAAGATAATTTGTCCTGAAAAAATTGACAGTGCGACTTGGGTAGAAATTATCAGCTTGGCTCATCGTTTAAGTATACCTACCACCAGCACGATGCTTTCTGGTCATGTTGAAACTGCTCGACAGCAAATCGAACATTTAGACCAATTGCGATCGCTCCAGCAAGCTGCTGTTAGTAACAATTATCCCGCTAAGATCACTGAGTTCATTATTTTACCTTTTGTGGGACAAGAAGCTCCTGCTCCGATTCGCCATCGCGTCGGTAGGGATCAACCTTTAGTTGCAGAGGTGCTGCATCTAACTGCCGTTGCTCGAATCTTTTTAGGGAATTGGATAGTCAATCACCAACCAAGCTGGGTCAAAATCGGCTTAGAAGGAGCTAAACAGGCTTTGCAAAGTGGTTGCAACGATATTGGCGGCACGTTGATGGAAGAACATATTACAACTATGGCTGGAGCGCAAGGAGGAACCTGCATGACGGTAGAAAGTCTAGAACAGGCGATCGCGTCTTTAAATCGACCAAAACAACAAAGAGATACTTTATACAAATACCTATAAAGCATTTACTATGTAGATTTTGTTACCTTAGCAGACATCGCAAATATTACAAGGTTAGTTTAAGATTGTTCTTGAAATACCTAAAATTAAATCTACAAATGAGAATATTAGTAACAGGCGGTGCAGGGTTTATCGGTTCTCATCTCATCGATCGCTTAATGAACCAGGGTCATGACGTAATCTGCCTGGACAATTTTTTCACTGGTCATAAGCGTAATATCCTTCATTGGCTTGATAATCCTTATTTTGAATTAATCCGTCACGATATTACCGAACCAATTCGCCTTGAAGTAGATCAAATTTATCATCTTGCTTGCCCAGCCTCTCCCGTTCACTATCAGTACAACCCCGTAAAAACTATCAAAACCAACGTGATGGGTACATTAAATATGTTGGGACTAGCCAAGCGAGTCAAAGCAAGATTTCTCCTCGCCTCCACCTCCGAAGTATATGGCGATCCTGACGTACATCCTCAACCAGAAGAATATCGTGGTAACGTCAACTGCATTGGTATACGTAGCTGCTATGACGAAGGTAAAAGAGTAGCCGAAACCTTAGCTTTCGATTACCATCGACAAAACAATGTTGATATCCGAATTATGCGAATTTTCAATACTTATGGACCGAGAATGTTTGAAAACGATGGTCGCGTTGTCAGCAATTTTATCGTTCAAGCACTAAAAGGCAATCCTTTAACAGTTTATGGTGACGGTTCGCAAACTCGTAGCTTTTGCTACGTAGCCGATTTAGTTGAAGGGATGATGCGGTTAATGAACGGTGAACACATCGGTCCAATTAATATTGGTAATCCTGGGGAGTACACGATCCTACAGCTGGCTGAGACAATTCAAAAAATGATTAATCCTGATACAGAACTGGCGTTCAAACCTTTGCCTCAAGATGATCCTAAACAAAGACAACCTGACATTACTAAAGCTAAAAATCTGTTAGGCTGGGAACCCACAATTAATCTTGAAGAAGGTTTAAACATGACTATAGAAGATTTTAGTTCTCGTATCAACGAAGCTAAATCTTAAATTAGAAGAATTTAAAAGATGGGTTTTCTTCTAATATGATTAGCTATTAGCTCGAAACATATTAATCACAAGACAACAAACAATACAAAAGGTTAATTAATTCTATGCGTGTTTGCGTTATTGGTACTGGATATGTCGGTTTGGTTACTGGTGTTTGCTTATCTCATATCGGACACGATGTTATCTGTGTCGATAACAACGAAGAAAAAGTTAAGTTAATGCAGTCTGGACAATCGCCAATTTATGAACCTGGTTTGTCCGAACTAATGAAATCTTCTGCCGAGTCTGGTAGATTAATGTTTACTTCTGATTTGTCCAAGGGTGTGGCTCATGGAGAAATTTTATATATTGCCGTAGGGACTCCGCCTTTACCGACAGGAGAAAGCGACACTCGTTACGTCGAAGCAGTAGCTCGCGGAATTGGTACTCACCTCAAAAACGAATACAAGGTAATTGTTAATAAGTCTACCGTTCCCATCGGCTCTGGCGACTGGGTAAGAATGTTGGTTCTTGATGGTAATAAAGAATCTGGTAGTAGTCTTCAACCTAGCTTCGATGTAGTCAGCAATCCTGAGTTTTTAAGGGAAGGTTCGGCAGTATATGATACTTTTAATCCCGATCGCATTGTCTTAGGTGGCAACAGCGGTAAAGCCATTTCGATGATGCAAGAACTATATCAACCTTTGGTAACGAGAGAATTTGCTGAAGATAAATCTCTGCCTGAAGTTCCAGTGGTAATCACTGATCTTAATTCGGCTGAAATGATCAAATATGCGGCTAACTCATTTTTGGCAACCAAAATTAGCTTTATCAACGAAGTGGCTAATATTTGCGATCGCGTCGGTGCCGATATAACTCAAGTTGCCAAAGGAATTGGTTTAGATTCTCGTATTGGGGGCAAGTTTTTGAGTGCAGGAATTGGTTGGGGTGGCTCTTGTTTCCCCAAAGATGTCTCTGCCTTAGTTCATACTGCCGATGACTATAATTATGAGTCTGAGCTATTAAAGGCAGCAATCAACGTTAATCAGCGTCAACGCTTAATCGTCTTAGAAAAACTCCAAAATGAATTAAAAATTCTCAAAGGCAAGACTATTGGTTTATTAGGTTTGACTTTCAAACCAGATACCGACGATATGAGAGATGCCCCGGCACTAGATTTAATTGAGCAGCTTAATCGCTTGGGAGCGAGAGTCAAAGCCTACGACCCCATTGTTTCCCAATCAGGCTTGAGTCATGGTCTTTCTAATGTGATCATTGAAACCAACGCTGAAATGCTAGCAGATGGATGTGATGCTCTGGTTTTGGTTACCGACTGGAAGGAATTCCTCAAGCTAGACTTTAACAAAATGGCTGAATTAATGAGCAATCTTTTAGTAATCGATGGACGTAACTTCTTAGATCGTGACGCAGTAGAAGCAGCTGGTATACGCTACATCGGTATGGGTCGATAAATTTGACCAACGGTCCGTGCCGTCTCCGTCGTTTCACACCCCAATGCGATGGGTGCGACACGAAGTTAGTCCTTTAGGGCAAGCGGCGGAGTAATCTGTGACTGACTAGAAGTATATCGATAATTATCTTAGTTGGATTAACAGTGCAAAGCAGAAAGCATTCTACTTTGCATTTTTTCTGGGCTCAAGTAGAAACTATCAATAGTTATTCGGAAATAGCTAGAAGTTTTTAGGGCTATTAACCGTTTTTTCGGACAAATTTTCGACCTTTTGGCGGATTTCGGGGTTATATAACCGTAAATAGTTCCAATAATTACCGAATACTCCCTCTACATAATCTTTAGTTTCGGCAAAAGGTATTTGTTCTACAAAGCGATCGCGATCGCTGAGATCATTTGTGGCTAACCAAGCGTTAACGTTACTCGTACCAGCATTATAGCTAGCGACTGCTAATAAAGAATCATCATTATAACGATAGTGATTGTGTTTGAGATACCAAGTACCAATTTTGATATTATCTTCGGCATTGGTCAGGGAATAATTTGCTAGCTGAATTTGTTCGGCAACCCATTGAGCAGTTGGTGGTACAATCTGCATCAAACCAACAGCACCAACAGCAGAATCAATGTTGGGATCGAAGGTAGATTCCTTTCGCATTACCGAAATAACCAACAAAGGATTAATTTGCTCTTTTTTCGCGTGTTGAAGAATTTGTTCATGATAGGCAAAGGGAAACAAACCTTGCCAATAAGCTTTAGTTTGACGCAAGGCTCTCCACTGCTCTAATTCTTGAGGAGTTTCTCGCTGAGTTAATTCCCAGATTGACTGGATTCCCTGACTATAATGACCTAGTTCTAACTCGATCAGTCCCTCGGTAAATTGCTCGTTGACCGATAATTGTTGCGGATGTTCAATTTCCGACTGCAACAATAGCCAGGCATTGTAATACTGTCCCAACAGATATAGCTCTTGCAAAGCTTTTGAACCCATCGGTAAAGGGCGATAAGTTTTAGTTAAATCCAAGACAGGTGAGAGAGGGGGCAGCCGCTCAAAATCGCCCACATTCCACCCTAGCATGACTGCAGAACGCCATGCCCAATAAGATTGAGGATAAAGCTCAATTACTCGATTAAAGGCTGTCTTGGCTGCCTCGGGGTTATTAGTCTCGATCGCCCATTTTCCCGTCCAATAAATAGCTTTAGGTGCAAAATCTAGCTCTTGGTTAGATTTAACTACAGGCTGCATCCACTCCCAAGCACCACTTTTGTCGCCATTAGCTGCTAGTTTTTGGGCAGTCTGCCAACGATATTGAGCAGCAGCAGCAGAGTCACTATATTGATTTAAAAGTTTTTGTCGGGAATCATTGGCTGCTTCGTACTTGCCAAACCGTTCATGGATATTGGCTTTAAGGCGATAGGCCTGTGGCGCATCTTGGGGAAACTGGGCGATCGCTTTTTCCAGATATACCACTGCTTCATCACCGCTAGAGATACTGGCAAGATAGATTAAGGCTGGTCCTGCTTCTCTGGCATCATGATATTCCCCAAGTAGTCTTTGATATGCGCTGCGAGCCGTAGACAGGTTTCCGTTACGATGAAACCCTCTAGCAGCGCGATAGAGATTGCGGGGTGTGGGAGCGGCAAAAGTATAGGCATCGGCAGCTTTGCGATGTTCTGCAACTCGCCAGTAACCATCGGCGATCGCTTCCCAGTCTTCGGGAGTTAACCTGGCAGGATATTCTAAGACAAGGCGATCGCGAACTGCATTTAAGTCTGAATCTCGACTGTATCTTGCTAATAGCATTAATAGTTCAAACTGGTCGGGATTTTGGCGCAGACGTTGGCGAGCAATTTTTTGCGTAATCGGATGATTGGGAAATTCCTTAATTAATCTCGCGGTTTGTCGAACTTTGTTGTCCTCGAGCAAGGAAAGAGCGTTAGCGGTTAATGGATGCTGAGGGTAATTTTTAATTAAGTACTTAAAAGTTTTTTGCGCTGTTTGTTCCTGCTTGTTTTGCTGATATGCCTGAGCAGTTTTGAATAAAATTTGGGGACGCAGTAAAGGATAGTCCTGTGCTAATCCCTCAAGATAAGTCAAAGCCAGTTTACCTTGCTGTTGCTCAATCAAATCCGCAGCCAATAGATAACGGGCGCGATGGCGATCGCGCAGCTGAGCGGGAGATAAATCCCGCGACTCTTCAACTGAGGCAAGAAGTTTTAACTGGGATCTTCGGGCATCAGGGGAAAGCGATCGCCGAACTATCGAAGCTGACTTTTGAGTCGATTCTAGCTGTTCCAATTTAGAAGACTGATGCTTTTGGTAATCCCAAGCTAACCAGCTTAGAGTACAAATTAAGCAAAGTGCCGCTAACTTTTTAGGTTTTGAGAACAATCTGACCTGGTATCTTTTGGATTGTGGTTGAGGTTGTTGGGAGCGCACGTGAGATTCTAGCATGAGTCTACAAAAGGATGAGGATTGATCGAAGGTAAGTGATGAAAATCTTTCCTAAACCTTATTCATCAAGTAAGACACTTATCAAGTACGGATTGAGTCTGTTCATCATCAGAAGCCAAAGCAAATTTGGAACTATGATCTGTAGCTCTGCGTCAAATGCTCATAACTAATCTATTAAGAGAAATATTTTTTACCTAGTCATGTTTAACGCAAAACACTCTAAAATAGCTACCTCTATTTTGATGATTCTATCTGCTTCGGCAACAACAATCGCTAACCCAGTCAATATAACTCCTGCTCAAGCACAGCTTTTTCCTGAGCAAGCACCAAGCAGAAACAGAGAATATTCATCTCCCAGACCCGACCCTAATCCGACTGTTCGCTCCAATACCATACCCAGCGGCTTTGTAATTCCTGTCGAGTATGAAGAAGAAAAAATTTTAGTAACACCAGAGGAAACTGTTCCCGTTACCCTTTTGGTTGCTGCCAATGTTAGAGATAATCAACGTAATACTTTAATTCCTTATGGGAGCGAGATTTTTGGGCAAATTGAACCCAGCGATGACGAATCTGGTTCTTTGTTTGTCGCACAAGAAATAGTCTTTCCTGACGGAACAACTCAGTCAATTGATGCAGTATCTGAGGTAGTAACTCGCAAAGAAACCGTCAAAAAAGGCGCAAATACAGGCAAGATTCTCCAAGGCGCAGCAATTGGTGGTGCTGCTGCTGCGGTCTTATCGGAAATTTTTGGTGATATTGGCGCAATAGAAGTTTTAGGCGGTGCTGGTGCTGGTGCCCTGGCTGGGCTATTGCTGGGAGGAAACGAAGTGGAATTAGTTTCCATCGATCCCAACAACGATTTAGACTTGACCTTAATGAAGGATTTAGCCGTACGCTAAATCTTAAGCAAGTTTTTGTTATCTCGTAACATTTTTTAACAACTTTGACCTTTAATTATTAAACTAGCGGCAATTAATTGAATCCATTTGGTCAATAATTTAATGCCTAAAATTTTAGCTAAGTTGGAAAATGAATGTTACTAGATCGCCTTTACCTAAAGCAACGCGATCGCCAGCTCTTAATCGATGACGATTCCCTTTGAGTAAAGGAGCGTGATTGATATAAGTTCCATTGGCACTACCAACATCCTCGATATAGTAAGCGTCTCCTTCAATTCTAATATCTGCATGAATCCGTGAGACTACTTCAGAATCAGGAAAACCAGCTACGTCTATATCTGGAGGAATTTGACCATTGGGTTTTCCAATATGAACCACGTCTAAATTAGAAGCAATTTTTATATTGGTGTTGCTCTGCAAATGAAGTAGGCTAGCAGTTTGTATTTGTAACTGCGTTGCACCAGTCAGGTTGCTCATGGCTGCTAAGTTGGTTGGGGGTACAGATTTAGCTGGAGTTTTAGCCGAATTATTAGATTCAATGTTTGTTTGGGGCTGCTCTGATTCTATTTCCAATTCTTCTGAACTTACTGGCGTTGGCTCACGCCCTAAATCTAAATCTGGAGCATCAGATTCCCAGGGCATAGTAACTTGATTAGCGGAACTTGATTCTGCTGGGGCAGGTCCAGACACAAAGCTAATTGTTTCGGTTGATTCGGTTTCAGGAAAGCCGTAAGATAATTCTTGAGTCTGAGCAAAAGTGCGATCGCCTTCAGTTGGTTCGATTTCAGGGTTATCCCATTCATTATCATTCCACTCATTGTCATCCCAGGGGCTTTGAATTGAAGATGGCATTGGGGTTTCAGGTAAGATCTCAGGGTTTACTTCTGAAACAGGCATTTTATTATTTGGTAATGGTAAAGTGACTTCTTCTAAAGGAGTATTAGATAGTGAGCCAATAAAAGTCTCTTCCACCGAGGCAGATAATGGATTCTCTGCCTGCAAATTAAAGCCACATTGACCACAAAAAGTAGCATCGGTCTGGACTGATGCCCCACAGTTAGGGCAGCTAGTTGAAGCTGGCAAGGGAGTATAACAATTTTCGCATTGCAAAGATTCTTCAGGGTTTTGATGATTGCAACTAGGGCAAGTAATCATAAGTATTTTTAATAGTAACTATTACACTGCTACCAACGTGGGTATTTTTTTCCCACTATACTACTTGTTAGGGTTTAAGTTTTTTAAAATTCGCTAGTAGAAACGTGTTGATTTGATGAAGTCAAAAATTGAGTCAAAAATTTTTATTTTTTAGTCAGATTCATCTTTATCGCTGATGAATTTGACCAACACCAAGAGCAAATATTTTTGGTAATTCTTTAGCTGATAAGACAATACCTCTGTTCCCCAATATTTCACATATAACTAAAAGCAAGACGTACTTAACTAGCTTTAATGCCTTGCCTTATAGCTCTGCTCCTGCTGCTTGGTCTAATAGCCATAATAATTCTCCCTGTGGTTGAATCAAACGAGAGGGATATTGCATCTCGTCACCATGAGCAGCAAAGATTTGTTTTAAGGCTGGACGTTTACTAGCTCCGGCTACTAAAAATAGAACACAGCGAGCCTGGTTGATCACAGGGGCAGTAAAAGTAAGTCGAGGTTGACCATCTTTATTGCCTACAGTAATCAAGCGATCGCGCACCGATAGAGCTTCTGTATGAGGAAACAAGGAAGCGGTATGACCATCATCTCCTATACCCAAAAGAATTAAATCAAAAGTGGGAAATCCTGACTGAGTTTTAAAAAACTCTCGTAATTCTAGTTCGTGTTGTTGAGCATCCTGCTGCGGATCGCCTGAAGCAGTATTCATAGGGTGAATATTAGTCTCAGGCATCTCAATTTTGTCTAGCCATGCTTGGCGCGCCATTAATTGGTTACTGTCTTGATGTGTAGCAGGAACATAACGCTCGTCGCCCCAAAAGATGTGTATTTTTGACCAGGGCAAAGATTGACCTGATAATGCTTCATATAGAGGTTTAGGAGTACTGCCTCCAGACAAGGCGATCGTGAATCGATCTCTTGATTCAATAGCTGCGTGTAAACGAGATAAAATAATCTCCTGCGCTTTCTCAACTAGAGCAGATTTATCAGCTAAGACTTCTACAGTTCTATTCGTAATAGCCATATCGTTCCCTAAATTATCCAAAAATGTTATTTATCAAGTTAAAAAGACTCGACAACAGTTTGCCTCAACCTAGTCTCAACTCTGTCGATCTTAGAACTGTGTGCCAAAATTATGACTAAAACTTAAAGTTATGTTTAGGGCTGCTACGGACTAGCTGTTATTATCGAAAATTCATTTAATTGCGAGCCTAATTACTTTCATAGCTGAATCGACTGAATTATGGATAATCTAGATTCAATTTTGCAAGATAGAATATAGGATTGACGTTGTTTGATCAGACTAATACTAAACTAACGTTAGCTAAAATTTCATTTAATTTTCAAGCAGTATATAATATATGTATTAATGTCAATACTTGCAACAATTCTTCATATGCTTTAAAACTTACTATTAGAGTTTTTAGAGTTTAATTATACAAATTTAGTTGTGAGGAGAGTATCTGCTCTGTGCTACAACGTTTAAAACAAGATTTAAAAAGCGATTTGATCGCGGGTTTATTGGTGGTAATCCCCTTAGCCACAACTATTTGGCTATCGATTTTTATTGCCAAATGGGCTATTGATTTATTTACCCGTATACCTAAACAGATCAATCCCTTCGATGGATTAGATCCAATTTTAACCAATATTCTTAATTTCTCCGTCGGATTAGCCGTACCTCTTTTAAGTATCTTAATTATCGGCTTGATGGCGCGGAATATTGTTGGACGATGGCTACTAAACTTTGGGGAACAGTTTCTTCAAGCTATTCCTTTAGCAGGTTCTGTTTATAAAACCCTCAAACAAATCTTAGAAACTCTTGTAGGTGATTCTAAAACCAAATTTAGAAGGGTAGTGATAGTTGAATATCCCCGTAAGGGAGTATGGGCAATTGGGTTTGTGACGGGAAAAGTCAGTCCACAACTTCAAGCCCATCTCACTGAAGAGGTGATTAACGTTTTTATTCCAACTACTCCTAATCCCACTTCTGGATGGTATGCCATAATTCCTCAGCAAGAAGTGATCGATATTGATATTTCGATCGAAGATGCTTTTAAAGTTTTGATATCGGGCGGAATAGTTAGCCCGGAAATTCCTGCTGTCAAACCACATCTTTCAGTTGCTAAAAATAAACAAAAAATAGCGGTCAAAAATGGCTTTGTCTCAGATGAGTCTAATTTGATTTCCCTAGAAGAAGAAGGTTAAGCGAAACTAGACGATATAATGATTAAGCTCGATCCAATTATCGGGCATTCACTATTTGCTTAAAATAGACAGAATATGGCCCTGCGCAAACAACCCAGAAGTATTGCTCGCGAATTAGCTTTGCTGAGTATCAGCCAAATCAAAACTAAGAAAGGCAAACTGGCTCAAGAAGACCTTGATAGTCTAGTTTTAGCTGCTATTCGGACTTTAACTATCGAAGTTCAAGATAACTTAGAGGCAGCTTCAGCGGAAATCAAACGGGGTGAAGAACGTATTTTAAACAGCGAGACCCGAGCCAGCGATTTAAACAGTGCTAGAGTAATGATACAAGAAGCTTTGTCAGTGTCCCAAACAGCAGTGAATCGTCTGGGGATCGCGGTCGAATTTCCTGAGTTTTTGCAGCTTACTAATCAAGAGCAAGTAAGGCAGTACGCGACAGAAATAATTGCTACGGTTAACGAATATCGCCAAGAAATAGAAGCTGCAATCGAAAATGTTTTGGTAGCTTGGCAGCTTAGTCGTTTAGCAAAAATCGATCGCGATATTTTGCGGATTGCTGTAGCAGAAATAATTTATTTAGAAGTTCCCGAACGGGTTGCAATTAACGAGTCGGTAGAATTAGCCAAACGCTATTCTGATGAAGACGGGTTTCGCTTTATTAATGGAGTGTTGCGGAGATTAAGCGATCGCCTTAAAGAAAGTACAGCGCAGTCAACATCAAAGATTGAAGCACCAGAAAAAGTAGAGGCAACAGCGATCGTTGAAGACACAGAGATAGGTAAACAGATAGAAGCAACGGAAATTAACAACCTAGCCGAGCAGAATAATCAGACTTTACCTATATTGAAACAAACTTTTATAAATCAGGAATAGCGTAGCAACTTTACGAGGTTAAATTCTCTTGGTTTTAAACTATTTATTCTTTGGTTGGTTGCTTAGTTCTAGCTTCAATTTCTGCTAAAGTTTTCAAAAGAATGCGTTTGGCTTGTAGATTCCAACCCCATTTTTGAATGTTAATCGCGAAAGGGATACCAATTGCAGGAGCAAGGAAATCCACAGGCTGGCGTAGAGAAATGCCAAACAGCAATCCTAATCCAGCAATACCCCAAAAAGGTAAAGCTACTGTTTGGCGCTGTTCTTCAATCAATTTACCAAAAAAGCCTTGAGGCATCAATTCTAATAATTCTTTTTTTACTTCTTCTTGCTGTGTGGGGGTTACAGAGATGCCGATTTTGCGCCGTAATCTTTCGATTTTGCGAGCATCAGTACTATATACGGCTAGCTCATCTTCAGCCATGGAAATTAAACGTTCTAATTGCGACATTGATTAATAACTATATTCAAATAAGTAATATATAAAATAAACTTTTAAACCTATAGCCTATAGATATAAGCCAGTCTTATTGACACTCCGCACGTTTACGCTTCGCTAAAAACGTGGGATTCTTGGTTCACCGAGTCTCCGTTAGGCAGCAGGTTTGCACCAACCACCCAAGAGGGAGTCTCTCCCCAAGCGTAGATTCCGCTATGCCCTAGCGTATTTAATCCTCGTTGCAGGATGTTGATAGCTGCGTTTACGTCTCTATCTTCGCTGTACCCACACTCACAAACATGAGTTCTGGTAGAAAGAGACTTTTTGACTACAGCACTACAATTAGAACAGGTTTGACTGGTATGGTAAGCTGGTACTGCTATTGTTGCTTTTCCATACTTATGACCAAAGTATTCTAACCATTGTCTGAAAGTAGACCACCCTGCATCTGCTATCGACTTAACTAATTTTCGATTTCTAATCATGCCTTTAACATTTAAGTCTTCATAGGCTACCAAATCGTTAGATTGGATTACGCAGTATGCTGCTCGCTTGCAATACTCAATACGTTGCCTACTTACTCTTAAATGTTTTTGTGCATATCGAACTCTAGCTTTGTGATAATTAGAAGATTGTTTGACACATGAGCGATACTTTTTAAACTTTTTCCTGTTGGCTCGATTCAGTTGTTTTTCGGCTTTTCTATAAAACTGAGGAATTGTTTCTAAATGCCCATTTGAGTCTGCATAAAATTCTTTTAAACCAACATCAATTCCAAGGCATTTTTGAGTAACCGGAAAAGGCTTGACAGTATCTCTAGGGTCTAGTTTTAAAACAAATTGAACATAGTAACCATCAGCACGTTTGATGATTCTGCATCTTTTAAACTGCTCTAATTGAAAGTAGTTCAAATTGCGACTGACAATTAATTTGAGCGTTCCTATTCCTTTTTTGTCGGTAAAAGTTATCTTTTTTTTGTCTTCAGATAATTTCCATCCAGAAACTTTATACTCAACAGAACGAGAGTGTTTTTTAAATTTAGGATAACCTGTTTGGTGCGCGTGCGGCCCGCCGTAAGACGACGGGTCGGTCGCATCCGCTTTCTTACCTAAAATATTTTTTTGGCAATTATTAAAAAAACGACTAATACTAGACCATGTTCTCTCCACAGCGCATTGTGTCGCATGAGAATTTAAATCTCTAACAAACTGATACTCTTTTCTTAGTTGAGTATTGTGTTTGTAGATATCGTATTTGCCTACACCACGATTATCCATCCAAAAACGAAGACACTTGTTTCGGACAAATTGAGCCGTTCTAATTGCTTCGTCTATGGCTAGACATTGTTCTGGTTTAGGATTGCGAACTTTGAACTCTAAAACAAACATTTTGACGCTATGTTTTACAGCGTCACTATAACATATTTTGTTATAGTTTGTATGCCGGCGGACTAAAGTCCGCCGAGTTGCCCGCAAGCCCGTACTATCTGTCAAGACTAGTACTCTTCTCATCCCAAATTTAACTGAATATTTGATGTTTAGTCAGAGATTACTCCAAAATAATTAAACTTAATTAAATGATTTCTCCTCAATTAACGGCTTTAGCTACCTATTTAGCTGGAGAGTTTAGCAATCAACAGCAAGCTTCAGAACAACCAGCTTGGTACGTCAATTTAAGGCTTTGGATACGTCCAGTACCTATTTTTACCGATAATAGTATTACTTTATTTGCCGAACAGGCTAATGTAATTAAAATCGACCAACCCTATCGTCCAAGAATTTTGCGCCTGAGACAAAAAGAAACCATAGAGGTGGAGTTTTATATGTTTGAGGATCTAACCACGGCGCAGGGTGCAGGATGTAATAAAGCTTTAATTGAGCAAATAACCCCAGAAAAAATTAAATTTTTGCCTGACTGTACACTTAAAGTCGCGTCAAAACAGCTGAATGATGGACAATATTGTTTTGAAACTACGCCAAAAACCCAAAAACCCTGTACAGTTAGCTATCAAGGTACAACCTTTCAAGTGTTCCTGGGATTTAAAGTTACAGCGAATGAACTACAAACTTATGACAAAGGCATCGATCCCGAAACTGGTAAAGGAACTTGGGGCGCATTAATGGGTGCATATCGCTTTAGTAAACTTGGAGATTTTTCTGGGGAACTAAATTAATAACAATTAGTATTTTGACAGCTAAGTAAATAGTTAGCTTTAGATGTAACGTTTTAGATAGGCGATCGCGAGAGAATTAATTAATGAACAAAATTTGGTTATTGTGGGAAATTCCTCTAGCTTTGCTCTCCTTTGTATTCAACAAAGTGATGAAGTTTATTATTGGCAACTTATTTACTATTTATCTGGCGGTTAATCAAAAAAAAGCTTCTCAGTGGCGAGTATTGTCAGAAAAAATGATTAACGCTCCACTAATTTTACCCGTTTTAATGACTAAAGGACCCCGCTGGAATACTCATGCGATCGTTGGTACATTAGGGCCGTTTAAAGTAACAGAAACTATAGCTATAGATGTTGAAACTGCTAATAAATCTTCTCGTTCTTGGATTGCTGTTGTCTATAGTTTTCCTGGCTATAAAACAATTACCAGCCTTGAATCAGAGCAGATTGACCAACGGTCAGAGCAGGCTCCGTCGTTTTACACCAAACTATGCGGTGCAAGCGGCGGAGTAATCTCTGACTCAACTAACCCTTGGTATACAGTCAAACTTCCCGCTGGTAAATATTCATTAGGGGTTCGCTATTATAATCGAGCCGATACGATTAACTATCCTGGGGTAAAAGTAGACAATCACTTATTTGTAGAATCTTTTAATGTTCCGAATGATATTAATAGTTATTATGACAATTTGATCGACGCTAAAAATTGGTTGTATTCCAGCTTACACTATTATATTTATACAATTCTCAAGCTACGTAACTATTTACCAGAATCTTTTGTTCGCTACGAATACTTACCAGTTGGCGCGCCTGCAACCCACTTTGCCTATAATTATTTAGATTCGCGGCAAACTCTTCAAATAGAAATTGAGCCAGAAATTATTGAGCAATTTGACATATACTTTACCCTTTACGATCGCTCCAGCCTACCATTAACCTGGTGCATGATTACCGAACCTAAATATGTACTGCCACCACAAGATATACAAGGTTACTATTTACTGAGGATTAGACCTAAACCTGAGTTTTCCCAGACTAATATCAAAGTAAAATCTCATCTGTCTGACGTAGATAGCTTAAATCAGCATTGGTTAATTAGTAATTCACAAGTCAATGATAGATAATCAAAGATCAATCAATATCGATTTCCTAAAATACTCATGATAGTTTCACTCAAGATTTTAACTACCAGATAAAGGAAAACTAATTATAAAAGTACTTCCTTGATTTAGCTTAGAGCGTACCGTAATACTACCACCCATACTTTCGACTAAAGTTTTGACGATAGATAGTCCTAACCCTGTTCCACCAGAGCGGTTGCGCGCCTCGTCCACACGATAAAAACGCTCAAAAATCCGATTTTGCTGCTGTAAAGAAATACCCACGCCGCGATCGCTTACTTGAATAACTGCTCGATCATTTTGTGCAGTTAATTTTATGGTTACAGAGGTTTCTGGCTCGGAATATTTGACTGCATTATCAATCAAATTTAACAAAACTTGCTTAAGACGATGGTTATCGGCTTTGATTGCGATTAAATTAGCCTTCATTTCTAAATTAATCTTTCTACCGCTGTATTGCTGCGCCATACCCACTATCTCTGTAATTAGATCGTTAAGCAGAAGATTCTCGATCTGAAACTGCATTCTGCCACTGTCTAATCGCGCTAAATCTAATAAGTCTTGTAGTAGTTGTACAGTGCGATCAGCTTCCGAGGCAGCAGTAGTTAAGGCTTCAATTTGCATTTCTGATAAATTACTACCTCGGCGTAAAATACTGTGAATATAGCCAGAAATAATCGTCAAAGGAGTTCGTAGTTCATGGGACACATTGTTTAGTAGTTCCCGCTGATGTTCCCATGCTTCTGCTAGCCTCATTAACATTTGGTCGAAGGTTTCGGCTAGTTCTTTAACTTCGGTAGGAGCTTGTTCTAAGTTAAAATGAGCCTGGTCTAGTTTATCAGCAGAAATTGTACCAGTAAGTTGGCTAATTCTTTTCAAAGGCTGCATTGAACGGTGAATGTAAACCGCAATTATGGTAGTCATTGCCGCGATCGCAATTATTGTGGCAATGATTAAACTACGAATCAAATGCAGAAACATAATTTGATCCTGGGTAATATTGTGCGCCAAATAAAGTTGACCCAAACTGACATTTTTAACCCGTAATGGTGTAGCACACATCAACCAGTAGTTGCCATTTAAATCCCTAACCTGAGGAATTAAAGGAACATTGTTGACAGTCAGTAAAGTATTGCTAATTTCAGCCTGATTCAACGTCTGAGATTTGGCGATTACTTGATTGTTAGAGTTTTTCAGCCAAATTAATTGTTTAGGAGTAGATAAGCTGCTAATTGCTCGTTGCACTCTCTGTTGGATAGGAATCATTTCGCTGTAAATCTCGACATCTCTGGGAAAACGAGCAGCAATATATTTGAGGTTTTCTTTGTGGGTGGAGACTAACATTTGCTGCATTCGCATACTTGTCCAAGCAGCCAGGCTACCCAAACCCAAAGCTGTTACCGTAGCAATTCCAACGGTTAATCTTACTTTTAATGAAGCCGTATCAAATATTTTTCGCACTGTTTTAGAGGTAGCCGATAAATTTGTGGGCTGTTTTGCTTGCTTTAATCGCGATTTTTTACTCTTAGCTTTAAATTAAAAAGTTACCTCAAATTTTTCAATATTTCGCGGCTCGGATCGCTTAAAGTGTTGCAAACCATTCTAAGAAACTGATTAAAGTTTGCTAATAAATCTCGATGAGCCTTAATTAGTCATGTTTAGATCTTAGCTTTTGTCTAAAATATACCTATATCAATACTTTTCTTAGATCAAAGCTCTTATGGTACAAGCTCTGCAAACAACTACTCAGGAATTAGCCACTTTAGCCGTAGACTTAATCCGTCAGTCTGGTTGTGAGTATGGCGACATCCGTATCTGTCACTATCGCCAACAAAGCCTTGCAGCGCGCGATCGCTCTTTAAATCGTCTTTCAGACAACGTTAGCTCTGGTTTTGGGGTGCGAGTACTTCTGGATGGTGCATGGGGTTTTGTTGCTTCTCATCGTATTACCCCAGAAGAAATTACTAGGATTGTTAATTTAGCTGTAGATACCGCCAAAGGAAGTCGGCTAACCCAGCAAGAGCCAGTCAAGCTAGTCCCCGTAGCAGCATATCAAGAAAAATACATTACGCCGATTCAAATCGATCCCTTTGAGGTTTCCATTCAAGAAAAAGCTGAATTATTGCTAAACATCAATGAACAATTTTTAAGTTACGGTGATCGAGGCATCAAAAAAGCCTATTCATTTCTCAGCTTTATTAAAGAAGATAAAATATTTGCTTCTACCGTCGGTTCAGTAATTGAACAAACTATCTATCGTAGCTATCCTGGTATGGGCTGTACGGCGATCGCTAACGGAGATGCCAAAAGCCGAAATTATGAGCGTCCCCCGCTTAATATTGGTTATGAACATATTAATTGTGCCGATTTATTGAGCAATCTTGACCGAGTGGCGAATGAAGCCATTGAAAAAGTTCATGCTCCAGAATTCACTGGTGATGGCAAAACGACTCTAATTTTAAAACCAAGTAATTTGTTCCTGACGATCCACGAATCTGTCGGACATCCTACCGAATTAGATCGGGTATACGGTTACGAAGCCAACTTTGCCGGAACCAGTTTTGCTACTACCGATAATCTACACAAACTACAGTATGCTGCTCCTTGGGTAAATCTAGTCGCCGATCGCACTCAACCTCAAGGGCGTAGTACCATGGCTTACGATGATGAGGGTGTACCCGCACAACGCTGGTATGTCGTCAAAAACGGCATTCTTAATGACTACTTAACAGATCGAGAAACCGCTTATCGTTTGGGACGAGGTAGTAGTAACGGTAGTGCCTACGCCGATAGTTGGTCTAGTACACCAATGGTACGTATTCCTAACTTGGGTTTAGAACCAGGTAAGCCAGGCGACAGTCATACTGCAACTTTAGCAGAGATGATTGCCGACACCGCAGACGGAATCTTAATTGACGGTATTGGTAGCTATTCCATCGATCAACAACGTCGTAACTTTCAGTTTGGTGGGGATGCTTTTTGGCAAATTAAAAACGGCAAGATTATGGGAATGCTGAAAAACGTTACCTATCACAGTATGACTACCGACTTCTGGAACAGCATTGATGCCCTTGGTGGCGAATCAGAACTAGTCCAGTGCGGTACAAATATGTGCGGTAAAGGCGAACCAATGCAGATTGCCCAGATGACTCATGCCTGTGTTCCAGTGAGGGTTAGAGATATTCATGTTGGTAGGACTTCATGAACTACTCTGCCCTGGCCTAAGGCAATGACAGAGAGTAGGTAGGGCAAACCGTCTTTCGCTCCTGCTCATGTCAATCTCAAAAATTCCTTGAAAAACTTGACGCTATCTGCCATAATAATTATCGGCAAGGAAATAATACAGCCCCATACGGTTGTAGATTAACATTCCGAAAGGAATTCGTTGAATTGCGGGTGTAGCTCAGTGGTAGAGCGTCACCTTGCCAAGGTGAATGTCGCGCGTTCGAATCGCGTCACCCGCTTATAAATTCTTAAATAAAATTAAAGCATAAAGTGATCAACTAAACCTTATGTCTTGATTAAAATTAAATTGAGGTGTGCCAAGAAAGCAAAAGCAAGATAATATATTTATCTTCACAAATAGCGATCAAAGTTTATCTAGCATTTAATTTTATTAACTTTAATCAATAAGAGTGCGTTCACAAAAAACACAGAAAATAGATTTAAGTAGTGAATATCCTTGTCCTTGTAGAAGGAAAGGCAACCTAAAGCCGATTGTTCTTACCGAGGCTTTGGGGTGTGATCGCTGCCAACAGATTTTTGTGGTCAAAAGAGATGGTCAGGTAATAGAACAATTATCTTCGATCTATCAAAAAAAATCGTGGCGGTGGACAGGAAATCGTTGGAAAAACGCTTATGCTCGTTGGACGCAAAGCTATTTATCCATAATGTTAATTCTGTTGCTGAGTCTCAGCGTTGTAATAGTAGTCATCTTACCGTTACTATTGCGGTGGTTGAATGCCCAGAGTATCATTTCCTGGATAGTGATATTTTTATTTTTGATTATCCTGCTAATCTTATCGCTGTTTATAGTCTATCGGCATTAATAGCAAAACAATGCAAAGTTCATCAGACCAAATGCTGACCATAGTTCGAGAATCTCAAAAAGCCGCAGCTAAATTAGCTCGAATATCAGGTGTAAAAAGAAGGAATGGGGTATTGGCACTAGCTAAGGCAGTAGAAAGCAGTTTTGATGAAATATTAGAAGCCAATACTTTAGACTTAGAAATCAGTCGTGAAATGGCGATTGTCGAGCCAATTATTGATTGGTTGAAACTAACTCCAGAAAGGCTGCAAATAACCGTTTCTATTCTAAAGCAGCTTTCTAAGTCAGCAGACCCCACCAGACGCTTAATTAATGCTGCACACCAAATAGAGCCATCTCAAACTTATTGTCAGCTAATTCCTTTGGGAACAATTGCCTTAATCTACGAAGCTTTTCCCGAACTTGCTGTGATCGCAGCGGGAATGTGCCTCAAAACCGGCAACAGCTTAATTACGAGAGGGTGTAGTGCTGCTAGCAATTCAAATCAAACCATTGCCGCTATTTTAAAAAAAGCGTTAGCCACTACCGATTTACCTTCAAGCTCAATTGAAGTTATTTCTCCAGATTTAGGCATCTCCGTTCAGGACTTAGTTACTCAAGATCGATATTTAAATTTAGTGATTCCCTATGGTCGTCCCAGCTTAGTACAGCAGGTAGCAGAAAAAGCTACGGCAACAGTTCTTAAAACCACTATGGGCAACTGCTATTTGTATTGGTCACTTAGTGGGAATCTAGAACTAACCCGTCATGTAATTGTTGATAGTCATGATGGCGAACCCGATGCTGTTAACGCTATTGAAAAGGTACTAATCCACCAAGATATGAAGTCTTCAGTTTTACAGTCTTTATTTAATAATTTGCAACAGCGCGGATTTGAGCTACGGGGAGATGAAGCACTAATCGAGCAATTTCCTGAGTTCTTAAAACCCATTAATCCTCCAGAATGGAGAAAACCTTATTTAGCTAAAGTCGTAGCATTTCGCTATGTTGATAGTTTATCTCAGGCTGTTTTCTGGATTAATCGTTATAGTGGTGGTCATGCAGACTGCATTGTAACCGAATCCTACTCCGAGAGTCGCCAATTTGTAGAAGGCGTAAATAGTGCTTTAGTCTATATTAATACTTCACCCAAATTTTCTCGTAATCCAGAAGGAAGTGAAGATGTATTTTTAGGTATGTCTAATCAGAAAGGATATCGACAAGGATTAATTAGTGTCGAAACTTTCACTACGATCAAACAAGTAGTCCAAGGATAATCAATCAATAGTAATTAATCAAGGCGTTATCGGTTACATCCAGATAGTAATAATCAAATAATCAGTAATTCGTAATACAACCATCCTGTTAAATAAAATGCCTACGGACAGCGCGAACGCGCAGATCGTCACCAATCGAGATAATTAATGATTCATCCACAACGTATTGAACCGCAACCTGGACAAGAGTCTGTCTGGGATTATCCCCGCCCTCCGCGTTTAGAACAATCGCCAAAGCAGATCGAAATTGTTTTTAATGAGGTTACTATCGCCGCTAGCGGCAATACTTATCGAGTATTAGAAACTAGCCATCCTCCTGTTTACTATATTGCTCCAGAAGATATTCAAATGGATTATTTTCAGCCAGTCAGATCTCAAAGATCGTTTTGCGAATGGAAAGGATTAGCTGGCTATTACAATTTGATTGTTAAAGAGCAACAAGTTATTAACGCAGCTTGGTACTATCCTCACCCGACGGCAGAATTTGCGCCAATTAAAGACTATATTGCTTTTTATCCAAGTAAGATGGATGCTTGTTATGTTGATGGCGAAAAGGTTCAAGCACAAGCAGGAGACTTTTATGGCGGCTGGATTACTCAAGATATAGTTGGACCATTTAAGGGAGAAGCAGGTAGTTGGGGATGGTAAAAGTATCTTTTAATCATTAACATTCAATATTTAGCTGGGAAGAAAGAATGCTTAGAGCTTGGTTATTTGGTGTAGGGATTTTGTTTGTGTTGGCAGAGTTTAGTATTTGGTTAAAGCAGTTTATTTTGCCACTGCCAATTTATATTTTAGCGGGGGCTTTTTTAGCGATCGCCTCTAATTATGAAAAGGGTATAATCGCTTTGTTTCGGCAAGATACTTTAAACCCTGACGTTTTGACTCAAACTGCCACCTTAATCAAGCAAACTAAGGTTTTAGAAGCTCAGAATGTAGCAGCATATCAGTTTACCGAAGCTGCAAAACCAAAAAACGGGGATCGACAATCTGATTAAAAGTTAATTAAGTTAATTAAAATCTATCTGGGCAAGCTTTTAATTAACCTTATCTGAAAATTATTTTCAGCATAATTTTGCCTTACACGAAGTGGTTTTGATTAGCAATTATTTCATCGCCTAAGTTATCACACAGCAATTTAGTTGCTTCATCTACAGGGAGAGATTTACTAAACAAGTAGCCTTGAATATACTTACAGCCTAAATCTCTTAATAGCTCTTTCAACTCTACTGTCTCTACTCCTTCGGCGACAATATTGAGTCTTAATCCTCGACTAAGAGTAATGATTGCATCGACAATAGCAATATCTGCGAGAGAATTAGCTAGATTCTGGATAAAAAAGCGATCGATAATGGTAGAAAAAGGAAACTGCTTTAAGTAGCTAAGAAATGAGTAACCAGTGCCAAAATCATCTATAAATAAAGTAATACCCATGCTATGAAGTTTTTTGAGAATTGAGTTGGCAAATTTTGTATCCTCGATAGCAATAGTTTCAGTAATTTCAATATTTGGACTAAAGTTTAGGCATCTGTGCCATGCTCGGGATAAATAGCGATACCAATATAGCTGTTAATATAAACTGGTCTGGCTTCTATTTCAAAAAGAAATTTTAAAGCCTCGATAATTCGTTGAGCGATCGCGCTAGCAGCTTTAGGTTCAAAAATTTGCGGTAGGAATAAGGTAAATTCATCTCTTCCCCAACGAGCAATTACATTTTCTTCTTTAATACATTCTTGAAATCTACTTGTAAAAGCTTTCTTGAGGTTTTTTGGCTTTCAAATCACAAGATGTTGGTTCACTCAGGCGACTTAAAAACAAGCTTAAGATGCGATCGCTATCTCCCTCAATCAACCTGGAATCAATTTGCCACAGTGCAGCAAACCGTTGATTAAAAGTGACTATTTTGCCCTGATTGTCTAAAACCAAAATACCGTCATCAGCAGTTTTAAAAACTGCCGTTAGTAAATTAAGAGATTTAGCTAATTTTTGGTTAGTTTGACTTAAAATCGCGTTTTGTCTGGTTAGCTGTACTTCTTGTTCGTGATGCTTAAGAGCTTTTTAAACTGTAAGAATAAGATCGGTTTCTTCCCAAAGCTTGGCAATATAACGATAAAGTGCAGCAGCATTAATAACATTACTTAGAGAATTTAATTCAGCTTTACTCAACAAAATTTTTAAAGCTTGAGGATAATAAGCGTGAAGCATAATTAGTAACTCATCCCCTGACATACCTGGCATTGTCTGATCGCAGATGATTAAAGCAACGGTAATTTCTTCAGCTTTTAATTCAGTACAAAGAGACAGTGCTTCTTCACTATTAAATACCAGCTCAATATCCTAATCTCTGCCCAAATTTCTTTTTAGCCGATCTCCCAGACTACAAAAAATAATTTCCTCGTCATCAATACAGATAATTGTCGCTTTGCTCATGTCTTAAATTTTGCTCAATTTTATTTTTTGATCGCCGTAGTAATAATTTGAGTTAGTTCGCTTTCTGTCCAGGGTTTATATAAGCAAGCATGAAAATTCGCTTCTTTTTTGGCTCGTTCAATAGCAGTTTCATCTGCCTGTCCAGTAAGTATAACCGTGACTAACTCGGGAAAACGCTGGTGAATTTGAATCAAGAACTCATCTCCTTTGGTGCCTGGCATTAGCCAATCCGAGACGATCGCAATAACTTTAACGTCATCTTCTTGTAGTTCTTCAATAACTTCCCAGGCTTCTTCAGCACTTTCGGCTACTTCATAAATAAAGCGATCGCCAAACTTACGTTTAAGTTGTTCTTTAAGGCTGTCTAAAATAACAACCTCATCATCAACACACAAAATTGCAGATTCAGACATAATTTAATTACTAATTACTGATTATTAATAAGAGGTAGCAAAATACTAAATTTAGTTTGCCCTGGTTGACTGTCGACGATAATAGTTCCTTGATGTTTATCAACAATTTTTTTGCTGATATGTAATCCTAACCCGCTTCCTTCTCCTATTGGCTTAGTAGTGAAAAAAGGTTCAAAGATCTTGGCTTTAACTTCTGGAGGAATTCCAGTTCCAGAATCAGTTATTTCTACCTTAATTATTTCATTTTCTAAAGCAGTAGAAACAGTTAAAGTCCCACAACCTTTCATTGCCTGGATACCATTATGAATAAGATTTGTCCATACCTGAATTAACTCATCTGAATAACACCAAATTTGGGGAATATCTTGGTAATTACAAATAACCTCAATATTTTGTTTTAGTTGGTTGTGGTAAATTTCTAGTACGGTTTCCAATCCATCTTGTATATAGGCTAATTGCTTCTCTCCACTAGCATCAAACCGCGCATAGTTTTTGAGCGCGAAAACTACTTTAGATGCTTTTTCTACTGAAGTAAGAATAGTTCGGTTATTGCTTAATAAACGAGTTAAATTATATGCCAGGTCTAAAATCCAGTTGACTTGAGAATGTTGTAATAAAGACAAGTAAAAATCAACTGATTCAGTTATACCAATATCGATTAGTAAATCAGCAAGATTTCTAGCATTATCAATATTTTGTTCTTGAAGCTGACTGGTAATTTGACGTTTGAGGGGGCGTTTTTCACTAGAAGAAAAAATAGGCTTACTTCCTATGGCGTGTTCAATTAACTTAAAGAAAGTAGCTTTTTCTGTGGGATTGAGAAATTCAGACAGTTTTGGTAATTCCGCGATCGCAGCAATTAAAGCCTTAGTATTATTTCCTGCTGAAGCTTGAATTGCCCCTAACGGCGTATTAATTTCGTGAGCAACTCCTGCCACTAGTTGTCCTAATGCAGCCAATTTTTCTTGTTGAATTAATTGTTGTTGAGCTAGTTTTAATTCTTTTACCGTTATTTGTAAATCTTTGGTTTGCTGCCTAAGTTGACTGACGTATTCCGCCTGTTGTAATGCTACTGCCAATTGACTGGCAATCTGCATCATTAATTCAATTTCTGAATTTAACCAGGTTCGGGGAGATTCATTTTGATATGCTCCTAATAAGCCCCAAAGTTTAAGCTCTTGAAATATAGGTACAAGCAGATATGCTTTAGTTTGATATTCTTCTAGAGAATTGACATAACAATCAGGAAAACCTTTGCTGTAAATATCATCGACTGCGGTAAATTTTTGGCCCCGAGTATATTTTCCCCCCTGAGTTTCCTGAAGAAAACTATCATTGCGAACAATGTCCCCCTGTTCTCCTTTCGACCAATCGCGTAGTAGACAGCGATCTTGTTGAACATGACCATCTCCCAGCAGTTCATTATTTTGTTCGACCAAGAGGGAAATCCAACCATGAGCAACAGATTCTGCAACTACCTGACCACTCCAATCATGATTGAATTGATAGACGATCAGGCGATCGCATTGCAAGACTCGACGCATTTCTTGAGTTGTGGTCGTAAAGATTTTATCAATATCTTGAGAACGACGAATCTTGTCGATAATAGTCGCTGCTACTTTAGTCCGCTCCGTAGCTACTTCGGATAGATCTTGTTGATTTTCTTTTGTCTGCGAATGATAATTATTCATAAATTAACAGCTAGCCAAAACATACATCTAGTTTGTCCTAGCTCACTGTTAACGGCAACAGACATTTATTTTTATCGGCAAGATATTACTAAATAGGCAACAAACAGTAGCTAATTAAGGTAATTATCGCTATATTTTTGTTATTTAAGATAATTTTAATAGTGTGATAGTTACAATTAAATTTCTGAACACACTAAACAAACGCTCTTTTTAGATTGCAACTCATTTTAAGTAAAATTATCGATGTTTTCTGACATTGAGAACTATACTCTTAATTTCTTTACAAGCTAGTTATAATTAGGGTCGTCATTTCAGGAATTTATTAATACAGTAGTGTTTGATAGTCGCTATAATTGCGCTGCTGTTTTTAAAAGCTATTTAGTTGGCAAAAATAATTTCTGATATTTCGTTTAACCAATAATTTATATGAGCAAAGATCGAATAAAAAATTTTGCTTTGCAACCAAAAGCTGCGTTAGATAGTTATTTTGGTAATAATCGAGCCGCAATTATTTGTGTTGATGATGAGCCGATCATTTTAAGTAGTTTGGGAGAACAGCTAAAACGTTCTTTGGGTCAGAGATATGACATTGAACTGGTAAATAGCGGAGCAGAGGCGATCGCTGTTTGTGCAGAATTAACCGCAGAAGGAATTGATATTCCAGTGATTATTTGCGATCAAATTATGCCCGACATGACGGGAGACAAATTATTAATTAAGCTACATTCCTTTTATCCTAATACTTTAAAAATTTTATTAACAGGACAAGCTAATGCTGATGCAGTGGGAAATTTGGTTAACGCTGCTGCTCTATATCGTTATGTTGCTAAACCTTGGGACGAAACAGACTTAATTCTGACCGTTAAAGAAGCTTTAAAACGCTACCAGCAAGAACAACAATTAGCAGCACAAAACAAAATCTTACTTGAGGTTAATCAGCAATTAGAAAGTGCTATTTCATGGTTACAAGCTACTTTAGAAGCCACTGCCGACGGCATTTTAGTCTTAGATGAAGGTGGCAAAGTTGTTAACTATAATCAAAAATTTATTGAAATTTGGGGCTTGCCTACACAACCCAAGCTTGATCGCGAGCAAATTTTAACTCTAATTTTAGCAGAAATTACTGAACCTTACGCCAACAGCTTAAGAGAAAGATACGCCCAACTTGACTCAGACAAATACAATTCTTTAGAACTAAAAAACGGTAAAATTGTCGAATGTTATTCCCAAGTACAGCAGCTTCAAAAACAAAAAATGGGTCAGGTTTGGAGTTTCAGGGACGTTACTGAACACAAAAAAGCTCAGACAATTATTCAACATCAGGCTTTTCATGACTCTTTGACTAATTTACCCAACCGAACTTTGTTTGATCGCGAATTAGAGAAAGCTCTAGATTTAGCACAACAAAACAATAAAATGCTGGCGGTGTTGTTTTTAGATTTAGACCGTTTTAAAACTATCAACGATACTTTGGGTCATGCAGTGGGAGATATTTTACTCAAAAATGTGGTCGAGCGAATTAAAAAATGCATTAGAGAAAAAGACATTATTGCTCGTTGGGGAGGAGATGAATTTACGCTTTTGTTGCCTGAAATTAACTGTCGAGAAGATGCCACGGCGATCGCTATCAGAATTTTAGAAGCCCTTAAACCTGGTTTTAATTTGGAAAAGCATTATTTACACATTACCAGCAGTATTGGAATTGCTGTTTTTCCTGACGATGGCAAAGATGCCGAAACCTTATTAAAAAATGCTGATGTTGCTCTGTATTGTGTCAAAGAAAAAGGTCGCAACCATTATCAACACTATACTTCGAGACTAAATTCCCAGGCTTATGAATTACTCAATTTAGAGAATAATTTACATAACGCTTTAGGCAAACAAGAATTTACTCTTTACTATCAGCCGATTATTGAGGTTTCTACTAACAAGATTGTTAAAGTAGAAGCTTTGCTACGTTGGCAACATACAGATTTAGGGCTGGTTTCTCCTGACTTGTTTATCCCCATTGCCGAAGAAAATGGTTTGATTGTCGAGATTGGCGAATGGGTGCTAAAAACCGCCTGCTCTCAAGCTAAAGCATGGCAAAACATGGGTCTATCTGACTTAATCGTGTCCGTTAATTTATCAGCTCGTCAATTTTATAACAATGATTTAGTTCAGACTATAAAACAAGTTTTATTAGCCACAAAATTAAGTGCTAGTAGCTTAGAGTTAGAAATAACCGAAACAGCTACGATGCGTAATACCAATCTAGCTAAGCAGATACTTCTAGAGCTGCATCAAATGGAGATTTCCCTATCAATGGATGATTTTGGTACGGGATATTCATCTCTTAGCTATCTTAAAAACTTTCCCTTTAGCACGATTAAGATAGATCGCTCTTTTGTCAATGAGGTTAGCTTTGATTCGAGTAATTTGGCGATCATTAACGCCATTATTACTTTAGGATCGGGTTTAAATCTACAAATTGTTGCCGAAGGAGTTGAATCGGAACAATTAAAGAATTTACTAGAAACTTTGCACTGTAAATATATGCAAGGGCATTTTATCAGTGCGCCATTGACGATGACCAAAGCAACTGAATTACTATTGCGCTCGGCAAGTATTTTAAGTTAGAAGTCAGAAGTCACATTGTACTGCGGGAAGAGGAAAAGTCAAAAGTTCTTTCTTTACCCTGTCTACAGTCTCTCCGCACTTCCACACTTTTTTTACTTATTCATGTTCTTTCTAATTTGTTCTAACTCTTCATCCACTTCCCACTGCTGAAATTCTGCTTCTAGAGGATCGGCACTGCGATGATACTGAGGAGAGCTAGCACCACGATCCCATCCTATAGTGTCGCTAGAATAAGTGCTGGACGCTTGAGTTTGGGCTTGAACTGACTTTTTAAGTTGTTGTCGCTTTTGTTTCACCTGCTGGAGTAGCTCTTTAGCTTGTGTGGTACGCTGCTTAACCCCTTCCATCTGTCCCCAAACTTGGTTTCCCTGCCTTAATAATTCAGCTTCTCGCTCTCTAGCAGCATCGGCTAAATCCTTTCTGTTGGCTTTTTCGGCTTTGCCAATTCTAGCGTGCCAAGTTTGAATATCATTAGCGATCGCCAATACCCGATCTTGCAAACTTTTTTCTTCTAGCTCGAGTTTGGCAATCAACTTAGTGGTGTCTAGTTCTTGTTCTAGTAACTGTTCTTCAATTGCCTGCAATTCTAGATGAGGATTATCACGTAAAAACTCGTCGAGTCGCTCTTCTAAAAACTGGTTGATATCGTCAAATAAACCCATCTTGCTTCTTAGATATTTAGCTTTAATTCATATCTTAGAACGTTTCTCCCACAGCAATAGAGCGAACCTGTCCTTGATAACTAATTTTTGCCCGCTGATTTTCTATCGATTCCAAAATCCAACCGCTGGTATTGATTTCTTCGCCTACCCAAACGCGCCTGGTTTCGCCTTGAACTTTAACCAGTGCTGCTGATTGATTTGCTCCCAATTCTAAAATTCCGCTTAGAGTATGTTTAATCGCTGGTTTACTAAAAGTAGCGATCGCGGAGCGTGGGCTGCGCTCAATCGCATTCTCTTGCCTAAAATTATCAACCATTGGGGTTGGTGCGGGCAAGGGTGGTGGTGCGGGAATTTTTAATGCCTGAGGAGCTGCTTCAGACTGAGGAGCAGCAGGAAGACTACTGTTGGCTGAGGTTGTCAGAGGTATATTGTTGCTCGCTACCTGAGGCAATTGGGTGGTTACAGGGTTAGGAGTATATACGGGAACATAAACCACACGATTTTGAGTGGAATTTTTCTCTGCCTCTAGTTGACGATCCATCTTGTCTAGCGATCGCTCCATGTAGTCAATAAACTGAGCATCCGACTTAGACAGAACAACCTGTTTGCCACCTGTCAACATGGTGAACATCCTATTCCCTTGATGTCCAAAGAGCCACCAGCAAACGAATAGACCATAGCTACAGGCAAGAGCGAATAAAACTTTACCTAGATAGCTACGATGGTGGGCAGCCCAGGCTCCGCGAGCGCTAGAAGTATCTGAGACAGAATTAATTATCTCTGCCAAACTTAAGCCATAAGCATCTGCCTCTGGCTGATACCAGTTAGCATTAATAGTAGAAGCCGTATCGGAAGTAGTCACTATTGCTGAAGCCTGCGCCTCTTTTTTGCTTGCTAAGATTTGAGCGGCAGATGTTTGCTGTTGGAAACTAAAAGCCTGATCGCTGTTAAGCTTACCCAAAGCTGGTTTAGAGTTTTGACTTTTTCTCTGAGATAGATTTAAACTCTTGATAAAAGAAAATTTCTGAATTACTTGCTTATGGCTGGCATCCCTGAGCATGGAGTGTTCAGCGACTAAATTAACTTATCTAACATAAGCTCGTTTTCTAACCTCTGCCATAGTGTATACCCACAGAGCGTCTAATTGTTTTTTGTTAGTCTATGGTGTAAATACGTATTCTTTCTTAGGTCAAGAGCTGGTTCGTTGCTCGATAACTGGTAAGTGACTAATGGGTGCTGGTACCATTTCGCCCCGAAAATCTATTAGCTGCACAATAACTAAATAGGCGATCGCAATTAAAATTGAAATTACGCCCGTAATAACCGCCACAATTTTTCCCCGATCCATTCCTTGCTACTCCTACATAACAATAGTTAATATCCTCTATTGTTTCACAAAGTTATAGCCTACTTTGCCATTGAATTATATCAATTCTCGCGCATTAGCTGGAGAGATAAATCGGCAAATTTAGCGAGCTTAACTATCACCGAGCGAGTAAAACCAAGAATTTGTTGGTAAACAGATAAATCATCCGCTATAGGGTGCGTTTATCGTCTTGGTGAGCCACGGTTAAAGCGCACCAAGGCTCTTGCATCTTACGCCGTCCTAAAAGATTAGCCCTAAAGGATTAGCTCCTTACGTCCAGTCACCGCTGTGGACGCTTTTTTAGTAATCTTTAAAATGTACCAGGTTCGATAACCAAGCCTTCTATGACTTTTTATCAACGGTATTCCCAAGCCGTTGGCACCTTTAATCAAAATATTCTCGATCTACGCTAAAAAAGCGATCGAGACAGTCTCGATCGCTTTTTTAAACTCAAATTTTCCAATGTAATGATGCAATTTACCAACCATTCTCTGACTGAGACAAAACGTAGGTAGCTACGTCGTCAATTTGGGCATCGCTCAAACGTCCTTTAAAAGATGGCATTGCATTCTTGCCGTTGATTACCTGGTGAACAATTGCATCAACAGAATTCATTTCATATTTCTCTAAAGCGTCTTTTTGTAAAGTTTTAGCTCCGTTAATCACGTTTCTACCCCCAGCATGACAAGACGCGCAGTTGGCACTGAAAATTTTTGCCCCACTTGCGGCATTCCCAGCTAAGGCAGGAGTTGCGGTAAACATCACAGCCGTCAAAAATACTAATAGTGTTGATAAAAGTTTGGCAAACATAGTTTCTCCTCTCAAAATCATTCAACTGCAACCAAAGGCTAATTGTAATTAATTGAATATATTCGGTTATTTACCCCAAAATAGTCAAAAGACACGCCGTAGAAGTTTTACAAGTCGTCAAACTTGTGTAAAATATACATAAGAAGGAATAAAGCCCGCTTCAAAACTCTAGATTGTTAATTAAATCAACTAGATTTTGTCCGAGGTTTTGAATCGGGCTTTTGAAAAATGTTCACTAAAAAAATTCATATTTTGATAACAGAGAGTTGAACCAAATGGCTAAAAAAATAAGTTTGTTATTGTCCGCGCTAGTATTAGTAGCATCTACTTTTTTCTTTAACGTTAATCCCGCAGCAGCAGAAACTGTTGAAGTAAAGATGGGTAGCGATAACGGAATGCTTAAGTTCGTACCTGAAACTGTAACTATCAAAGCTGGAGATACAGTGAAGTGGGATAACAACAAAATGTCTCCTCACAATGTAGTTTTTGAGAATGCTGCCGATAAATCTCACAAAAACCTAGTCTTCTCTCCTGGAGACGGCTATGAAAGCACTTTCAACGAAGCTGGTGAATACTCTTACTACTGCGAGCCTCATCGCGGGGCTGGAATGGTTGGTAAAGTTGTAGTTCAATAACTCTACAATGACCTGACTTCATTATCTAATTAATCATTGAAAGGCTTAAAAACCAAAATAAAAACAAGTAGGGGTGACTAAATTCAGTTCACCTCTTTTTTTTCGCCAACACATAAAATAGTAATAAATACTCAAAATTCATTAATATTTATTCAAAACAAACAATGGTAGACTTATCTCCTGAAGAATTAGCTAGAGCTAGAAAAAACAACCTAACCCCCGAAAAATACGCTCGTTTGAAAGCAGAATCAAAAGCTCCTTATCGGGGATTAAGAAAGTTTTTCTACGTTGCTTTTGGCGCTTCAGGTTTGATTGGCGCATTGGTATTTTCAGTTAAGTTAGCGGCAGGTCAAGATTTATCAACCAATTTTCCCAATTTTGCGCTTCAGATCGGCGTAGTTGCTTTGATGGTGTTTCTGTTTCGTGCAGATAAAGCTAAAGATGAAGTGAAATAAACTAAGTCAACCTAGCCATGATTTGCTGATGAACATGTTTTGATATATCAAATAATATTGTTATGATTATTTGCATCACACGGTAATTTTGTTAATAAAAAGCGATCGCCTTTAGCTAAAGCGATCGCTTTCGTTCAAATTCAGCAGGGGCCAGCTGTTTGCCCTCTAATATTATTCTTCTTCAGAATTAGCATCATCATCATTAAAGGCTTGATTAGATGCTGCTGCATTTTTACCTTCTTTCATGTCCGCTCTTACCTTCGCCTCTACTTCGGCTGCTACCTCTGGGTTTTCTAATAAATAATTAATTGTATTATCTCTACCCTGACCAATATTATCGCCATTGTAGCTATACCATGCACCTTTACGTACCACAATATCTAGCTCTTCTGCCAAATCTAACAAACAGCCTATAGTGGAAATACCTTTACCAAAGATGATATCAAATTCAGCAATACGGAAAGGAGGTGCAACTTTATTTTTAGCTACCTTAACTTTGGCGCGAATACCATACATCCCTTCGTTACCTTTTTTAAGGGTTTGAATGCGACGAATATCTAAGCGGACAGAGCAATAGAACTTAAGCGCATTACCGCCTGTAGTTACCTCTGGGTTGCCATAGCTAATACCAATTTTTTGACGTAACTGGTTAAGAAAAATTACCGTAGCTCCAGATTTGCCGATATTACCAGCAATTTTTCTCAAGGCTTTACTCATTAAACGAGCCTGTAAGCCGACTTGGTTGTCGCCCATTTCTCCCTCAATCTCGGCGCGGGGAGTTAAAGCTGCTACAGAATCTATTACTACTAGGTCTACTGCTGCTGAGCGTACTAGCTGATCGACAATTTCTAAACCCGACTCGCCATTATCTGGCTGGGCTACTAGAAGGTTTTCAATATCTACTCCTAATGCTGCGGAATAGGTCGGATCTAAAGCGTGTTCGGCATCAACAAAAGCTGCTACTCCTCCTGCTTTTTGAGTTTCGGCGATCGCGTGTAGAGCTAAAGTAGTTTTGCCAGAGCTTTCTGGTCCATATATTTCAATAATTCTTCCTTTGGGCAGTCCACCACCTAAAGCCACATCCAAAGTTAATGCACCACTAGGAATAGTTTCTACTCTCATTTGAGCAGCATCCCCTAGGCGCATAATTGCACCTTTGCCAAAGTTGCGCTCAATTTGCTTTAAAACTAAATTAAGAGCCTTATCTTTATCGGAATTGCTAGTAGTACTAGAAGTATTTGCGCGAGTTGCCATGAATGCCTCGATTAATTAGTAATTAAAGTGGAAAAGCAATGCAGACGATTCTTAATAAAGTTGTTCATCAGGAAAACCCTGAAAGCCCGTCGGTTTTTGAGTAAGAATACTCCGATAAAAAACGCGACGTACACTTTATCGCTTCACGCCAGGAACCCTCCAAGGCGCTGCATCAAGCATAGTTCTGATAAATGGCTGAAAAATTAGTTAGTTTTAATCTTACTCTGTGCCTTCAGCCGTATTCTTATAGAGTTTGATCTTTGGTTGAGCTAAAGTCCAAAATTAATAGCTAATTTAATTCCCACAATGATTATATGGTGATATTATAACTATTTTTCCTTATGTTGACAAAAAAATCAACCAAAGAAAAATGCCTGATATTAGACTAACTAATCAATAATGACTTAGATAACGATATTAATCGTTAGTAGCAATGATTTCAATTTTCTTAATATTAACGGAATGCTGGCGTAGAGCGAGCGATACTTTTGCTGCTCTGAGGTACACAAACTTAAACCAGATAAACAGCTTTTTTAGTTAATGAAGATTCTCTGGCAGCATTAGCCACTAGCAAAGCATAAAGACTGGCTTGAGGTTGAATATAAAGAGGTTGTTGCTCAAACAAATAATCTAGAACCATAGCCGTATCTTGGGCAAACAAACCGCGACGAGGGGTAACAGGAATCTCTTGCTCACCTTGATCTGATATTAGAGTTCCTTTTTCTCCTTTAAATAAAATTTTCCCTTGTTCTCCGTAAATTTCTAAGGTGCGATCGCTGTGCCAAAAAATATCCCCTTTACCATAGGTAATTTCTGCTCTAATTCCGTTGTCAAAATTTAGTTGAGCATCACACAAACAAGCGGTGAAATAATCAGAATTAGTTAGATTCCAGTAGCGATTACTACAGCTAACGCTTTCTACCTTGCCAAACAAATCAGTTAAACGGTGAATTCGCGATAGCGCTGCTGCGAGAGGAAAGCCAAACATAGTCCGATGATATTTCCAGCTTTGCTCGACGGGATGTCGAGAACTAATAGTCGCATATCGCGCATAAAAAACTTTTCCAATTTGCGATAGATGTTTTTTAATCGCTTGATGTAAACCACCGATGATTTCTATATGCTCTATATGAAGTAATTTTTGTTTTTGGATGGCTAACTCGATAATTTCCGCTGCAACTTTAGCTTCCAATGCTAAAGGATATTCAACTACGACGTGCTTTCCTGCTAATATTGCTGCTTTGGCGATCGCTGCACAACCTTGGTTAATAGTACAGATAAAAATCAAATCTAGTTCAGGTAAATTAACTAATCTGCTCCAAGAGTCAACTGCTTCTACTGCGTAGGTTTGACAAAATTCACGCAATTTTTCGGCAGTATTCCCCGTAACTACCAATAATTCCGTACGCCGATCTAACTTAATTGCTTCTGCTCTTTTTTTTGCTGCATATCCCGTACCAACTATGCCAACCTTGAGGGGCAAATTTGTGTCTGTCATCATATAAAAGAAAGATCTTTTAATTTACTCTAAGAACAAATCATCAATCATAGGTATAAATATAATTAATAGTTATTTTTCGGAAAAATACCCGGGCTTTGTTTCTGGGTTTATTGTTTAATTTATCTGATTATTTGGTTATTTAAACCGATAAAAACAATTTCCGATCCGCCATCTATCTCTTCAAGTCTATACATAAGCAAAACTTATTTTACGATAAATTACAAATCTCATTACTAATGCGCGATCAATAATTAGTGCTTTTCCCTTAGTATCAAAAATGATGCTTATTGGTCAAGAAAAATTTGTTTTATTGAAACGAATCAATAACATTTCTCTACTAAGCATAAATTGATGTATCACCCTATAAAAGAGGAAAACATACATGCCTACTTATAACGTTACGCTTAAAATGCCTGACGGCGAACAAACTATTGAAGTACCTGATGATGAGTACATTCTTGACGTTGCTGAAGAGCAAGGTTTAGATTTGCCTTACTCATGTCGTGCTGGAGCTTGTTCTACTTGTGCTGGTAAGCTTGAATCTGGTTCTGTAGACCAGTCCGATCAGTCTTTTCTTGATGACGATCAAATTGAAGCTGGATATGTCCTTACTTGTGTTGCATACCCTAGCTCTGATTGCGTTATTACTACTCACCAAGAAGAAGAGCTTTATTAAGCGAGCAAAACTTTTGTGTTGGAGGCGTTCTTTAAATTAGAGCGTCTCTGGGAAATTCTAGAGTTTAAATCTCACAGCTTTTTTTCACTTTTGTTGTTTAGAATTTCTATAGCTTTTCTTGTCCTTTGTTGTACTAGTTGTTTAACTTCTCTTTCTAGAAAGAAATTAAGAAAAGTTCTGATAGCTGAGATTGCTGCTAATTTACCTAACGAATTCCAAGTGGGGGAAACAGCAGTAGCTACAATGTCTGATGCCAACAAGAATTCCAAGGACAAAGCCAATGCTATTCCCAGATCTATCCTAACTTTACTCAGTTTTTCTTCTCGATGCATTCTAGCGTTACGGAAAACTAGTCCATTTACTGCCTTAACTATTGCTAGAGCCAGAATAAGAATAGCAATACTTTCAATAACTATTTTAAAAAGTATTGTTATTTCTAATAGTAACCCTTCTGCCAAGTGGTTAAAATTGGCAACCATACTTGCTAACTCAATTTTTGTGTTGGTACTGGCGATCGCTAAATATGGCAAGAACATAACCAATTGTTTTGGGTAAATCGAATAACAATTTAATGTATCAGCTTAAGGATGGCTATTCTGCTCTACTTATACATTATGCTTAGCCCACAAGTAAATCACAGTTATTTCACCTTAGTTGGGGCAATGTCTAACTTATAACACTGCATTTGAGGAAAATCGCGCTGGATTAAAGCGATCGCCTGAGCCTGACTATTGCGATCGCCAGCGATAAATTGTGCCGTACCATCACCTTGCGAACCAACCCCTTTGCCGCCATAAACATAAGATTGTAATGGTGCATAATTTAGTAACTGATGAAGTATGGGTGCATTTAATTGTTCGGGACAAGCAGGAACAACATAGCGATCGAACTTAGCCTGTGCTTGATTCATCAAAGCACCAATTTGTGCTGCATCTCCCTGTTGTAATGCCAATACTGCACGTTGAACTAAATCTGTGTTGATCGTACCTAAATAATTTTGAACCTGAGTTTGGGTAAAGTTTCGGGCTACGGGATAACATTTATTTAGCTGCGCGAGTATCTTTTGAGTATCTTTAATAGCCGCTAGATCGACAATGATTAAATATAAATTTTGAGCCACCGTTAGCAGTTTTGTCGTGCAGCGATCGCCATCAAAAGTCATTAAAATCGGCTGCTGACCATAAGCACAGGCTTGATCTAATCTGCCACACTGACTATGAGTAGTTCTTTCTCCCCAATAAGCTAATTCCATCTCTTCGGCAATGCTTAAGCCAAGATCATAAAGCTGATTAAATGCTTTTGCGACTAAAACACTTACTGCTGCGCTGGAAGATAGACCTTTTTTAAGAGGCAAATCCATTTGATAATTATCTATGGTCAGACCACGTACCTGATAACGAATTAAAGCCTGGTAAGCTACTCCTGCAACGTAACTGTAGAAACTATTTGTTTGTGCCATACCTAATAGAAAAGATTTTTCCATAGGTAGCTCTAACATTTGCGGCGAGTGTAAGGTTTTAACTTTCAAATGGGTATTATTAATTATTATCCGAGCATAAACACCCTGATTCGTACCAACCACAATTGCATAGCCAGGAGCAATCTTGGAGTTAACTTGACGATATTCTCCTGCCCAATCACTATGTTCTCCAAATAGACAAAGACGACCAGAAACAAAAAAATTCATGTTTAAATTATTCAGCAGTATTGAATGTGTATAACTGATTTTTTAATTAATCTTGTTAAAATATTGACTCACAAACTTAGATTGTTATATAAATACCAGTTGAAATTTAGCAGGTGAAACAAAACCAAACTGAAAATATAAGAATATGCAAAGTTAAATTTTTTATGCCGTAAAAGAAGGATTTTATAAAGTGATAACCAGCATGCACGAAATTATTAAACATTTTTTATTAGGGAGTAATTTACGATATATGCCTGATAAAAGATCAGTTCATCAACCGAACAAAGCTAGATTAAGCGATCAGCAAAATGCAATTTCCAAGACTACTCTAAAAACTTTGACAGCCTTAACAACCGCAATTTTGAGCTGCTCTAGTTTTTTGGTAGCGATTCAACCAGCAAAAGCTGCCGTTGGACCTTATTGTCAGTTTGCGCCCGAAGAAGTAGAGTTAAAAGAAAAACTTTTAGCAGCATCCTTGGAAAATAAGCAGGCAACACCAGAATATGAGGCTATCGTTCAAAAACACACGGAAATGCTACAGCTTTGTCGCAGTCAAACCTGGCCCGAAGAACAAGCCATTTGGTTGCGTCTATATCCTTGCGATATTACTTCTGGTTCAATAGATCGTGTCTTAGACCGTATTGTCAACCTGGGCTACAGCAAAATACATCTCGAAGTCTTCTATGATAGCCAAGTTCTATTACCTCCTGGAGATAATCCTACACCTTGGATACCAGTCGTGCGATCGCCAGATGCAGACAACATCGATTTGTTAGAACAGGCAATTGATAAAGCACATCAACGAGGCTTAAAGCTCTATGCCTGGCTATTTACCATGAATTTTGGTTACACTTATGCTCAACGTCCAGATCGCCAAGAAGCATTAGCCCGCAACGCTTTAGGTCAAAATAGTTTAGCTTATGTGGACGACAGAGCTCAGGCTTTTATCGATCCTTATTCCCAGCAGGCGCAAACCGACTATTACAATCTCGTCCAGGCAGTTCTTAAACGCCAACCAGACGGAATCTTATTTGATTATGTTCGTTACCCTCGCGGTATTGGTGGACAGTCTTATGTCTATAGCGTCAAGGATCTTTGGATTCATGGTAAATCTTCTCTCAATGCTTTATACAATCGTGCTAGTAACCAAAAAGGATTAGCTTTAATTAAAAAATATATTGATACGGGTAATTTGACTACTCAAGATATAGAAATCATTGATCGACAGTATCCCAAAGAATCTCAGGCTAAGTGGCAGGGTAGTCTTAATATCCTTGATTCAAAATCTACCGTATCATCTCGCCAGCGTCATCTAAAACAAGACCTGTGGTTTTTTTCAGTTGCCCATGCTGCTCAAGGTGTCATTGATTTTCTCTCTTTTGCAGCGAAACCAGCACAAAATAGAGGACTTCCTGCTGGAGCAGTATTTTTTCCCGATGCCAACCGCTTAGTCGGTAGTGGTGGATTTGATTCTCGTTTACAGGCTTGGGACAAATTTCCGACAGATTTAGAATGGCATCCTATGGCTTATGCTATTTGCGAATCAAAAACTTATTGTATTACTGACCAAATTGAGAATGTTTTAGACGTGGCATCAAACAATACCACTGTAATCCCTGCTCTAGCTGGTGCTTGGGGCAAAGTATATCGTCAACATCTGCCATTAGAAACTCAGATGGAAGCTTTACGTAAGGCAACTCCTGAGATTAATTCTATTAGCCATTTTAGTTACGCTTGGCAAGAACCAGATCTAGATCGCCAACGAAAATCCTGTAATTTTCTCTAAAATGTTGATTTATAATTTATATCTGCTATGATTATAGACATTGTAAATCTGCGGATGTGGCGGAATTGGTAGACGCGCCAGATTTAGGTTCTGGTGTTTTCGGACGTGAAGGTTCAAGTCCTTTCATCCGCATAAAAATAGAGCAAAAGGCGATCGCTAAAATATCTGCGATCGCCTTTTGCTTTAATTACTGTTTTTTTATTCAACTAGTTAACTATCTTTGTTAAGCCTTATTAAGTCTAGTGAGGATAATTTTAGGCAGCATCCAGTAATCCACTATGTCTCAATAACGCTTCAGTTTCAGGTTCTCTGCCACGGAATGACTGGAACACTTCCATTGGGTGTAAACTACCGCCTAAAGAAAGTACTGTATCTTTAAAGCGTTTCCCGACCGATCTAACTGCATCTTCATCCTCTAAGCCAGCCTCTTCAAAAGCAGCAAAAGCATCTGCACTGAGCACTTCTGCCCACTTATAGCTATAATATCCTGCTGCGTATCCACCAGCAAAAATATGTCCAAAAGCACAAAGAAAATTATCTTCGGGAATAGGTTGCAATACGCTAGTAGTTTTCGCCAAGCGATCGCGCACATCGTTAGGAGTCTCATCTCCACCTGGCTCATAATTAGAGTGGAGTTCCATGTCTAACAAGCCAAAATGTAGCTGACGCAGCATTGCCGAACCACTCATATAGTTTTTCGCAGCAACTAGCTTTTGATAATATTCTTCGGGAAGCGTTTGGTCAGTTTGATAATGTTTCGCCATGCCGAAAAGAGTGGGGCGATCATAACACCAGTTTTCCATAAACTGACTTGGTAATTCTACCGCATCCCATTCCACATTGTTAATACCTGCTGCACCAGGGTAATCGATGGTGGTCAGCATATGTTGTAAGCCATGACCGAATTCGTGGAACAAGGTGGTTACTTCTCCAAAGGTCATTAAGCTAGGTCGATCCTCTACAGGGGGAGTTTGATTGCAGGTTAGATATGCTATAGGTAAACGAGTTTCGGTTTTGCCCTCAACGGTCATTTTTGCCCGACCAATACAGTCATTCATCCACGCACCACCACGCTTTTCGGCGGGACGAGAGTAAGGATCGAGATAGAAAAAGGCGATCGCATCTCCGTTTTCATCAGCAATTTGAAAATATTTCACATCTTCGTGCCATACGGGTGCTTCTCCATCCGCAGCAGTAATTGTTACCCCAAAGATACGGTTGGCTAAACCAAATAAACCGTCTAAAACCTTTGGCAAAGAAAAATAAGGGCGTAATTCTTCTTCATTAAAGTCAAATTTAGCCTCACGCTGTTTTTCCGCCCAATAAGTAATGTCCCAGTTTTTAAGATCGTCTTGTCCTGCAAAAGCTTTTAACTCTTCAAATTCTTTAACCGCCGCATCATAACTCGCACCGCGTAACTCATCCTGTAGCTTTTGTACTGCTGCAACATCAGGTGCCATTTTACGGGCTAAACTTAACTCAGCGAAGTTAGCAAAACCCAGAATATTGGCTTTTTCCTTTCTTAATTCTAAAATGCGATCGATATTGCCACGATTGTCCCATTCCCCATCAGAAGCACGAGAGAGAAAAGCCTTATATAGTTTTTCCCGCAATTTGCCATTAGTAGCGTATTTCATAAAGGGAACATAGCTAGGATAATCCAACGTAACTACCCAAGGGCCATTTTCAGGAGTAGCGTCTTGATTTCCTTCCGCTTTAGCAGTTTGCGCCATCAAGCCTAATGCACTGGGAGGTAAACCATCTACATCTTTTTTATCAGTTAGCCTTAATTTAAAAGCCTTAGTCGCATCAAGAACATTATTAGAAAACTTAGTCGAAAGTTCTGCTGACTCTAATTGAATCTGATTAAACTTATCTTTGGCTTCCCCTTCTAAACCAACTCCAGACAATTCAAAATCACGAATTGAAGATTCAACAATGCGCTGTTGTGCAGGATTCAGTTTCTCCCACTCTGCACCTTCCTTAATTCCTCTAAATGCTTCATATAAAGGCTTGCTTTGACTTAGCTTGTTGTAGAACTTGACAATTTCTGGCTGCATACTTTCATCAGCTTTCCGCAACTCAGGACTATTCTTGACACTCATCAAATGTCCCACAATACCCCAACTCCAGCCTAACCGTTCTTCAATCGCTGTCAGGGGTTCAACTAAACCAGACCAAGTGGGAGTTACATTGTCCTCTAAATTGCTAACTTCGCCTTCTAACTCTTTTAACAGTTGTGTCATTGCTGGAACAACGTGTTCGGCTTTGATTTCGTTAAAGGGTGGTAATCCCTTGCCAATTAATAAAGGATTTTTGGTAATAGTTGCGTCTGTCATGTAAATAGATAATTGTCGATTGTATTTATATTTATTTACCCTAACGCTTTATATATCGGTGTTGCAGTAGCAAGCAGGTTGGGATTACCGAAATTTTGGACATAAGTGTTTTTTATGCTTTCGTATTGTGATTTTCATTGAATAAACTGGAATACTTATTTAAGTAATCACTTAAGCCGTGGGGTAGTAGACGAGAATTATCACTAGATAGAAAATTATTGAATTCAAAGGATCTAATTTTCCTTCTTTCCATGGAGGAAACTCAAAAACAACGAGTGCTGACACAGGTTGAATATTTAATTCATCTCAATCCTTACTTCTTTCAAAATACGAAAGTGGATATGATTCTCCTTCTTTTGTTAGAAAATAAAATCTATGCCTTTAATATTCTTCTTGTTCTTCACAAATAGTTCTATACAAATCTGTTTTTAATTTTTTCAATTCTCCGTATCTTATTAACATTTTTGCTGTTGTCAACCAATTCAAACGATTATTACAAGGTAGTACTGTATTTTTCTCATTATCTGTTGTTAGTATTTCATAGGCTCGTTCAAGTGCTAGTATTGCTTGTTTAGTTATTTCCTCATCTCTTTTAGTTTGTTGATTTGAGAAATAATTTAAAAATGCAATAGCAATTGTAAAGAAAATGCCCAATTGAGCTAATTCTTTGATGAAATTAAAGTTTAAAAAAATATAAGTAAATATAAACGGGAGAGCAATTGTCACGAAAACAGGAGTAAGAATTTCGTATTTATCGTCAAATTCAATCCATTCTAGCCAACTTTTTATCCTGGTTTGCTTGATTGCCTTATTATGACTAGGTTGCATAAATTGTGATGTGATTTCAGTACAACTTATTACAATCATTGTTTGTCTACAATATATGATTGCCTTTTGTCAGATTTAGAGCGATCTTTTTCTTAATGATTTAACTAATAATTGTAGTGATAGTTAATAATTGAAGAGTTAGTAAAATTTGCGATCGCCATTTAAATAATTTACGCTAGCATTAAGAAATCATCTTTTTTAGTATTATCCATGATAGAAATTGTTTTTTAGTAGAGGATGATCTCGATGGAGGCTATAAAGCAAAAGCTTTAGGTGAGTCGATATTTACCCAAGCAGATAATCTCGATAGTCTTAAAGAAATTGATATGACCTTCTTTCTTTTCTTTCTGCCAAAATTAGTTCAAAAGCGCGATCTATAATTTCTTGACTATCTATTATTTTCAATAACTCTTCAGAAGAATAAATCCCTTCATAAGACTCCAAAGAAGCGTTATCCAAAGCACTATCAAATGCTTCTGCGATTATTTCCTTAATTTCTAATTTTTCAAGATAATAGCCGCCAGCTTTCCTGCGTTTATTGACTCTTTCTATTTGACGGCAAGAGTTACGAATTGAAACATCCCAAGATTTAGTCGTACGTTTCTCTGCTGCTTGTTTAATTAAGTGAAGTAGAAGAATAACCACATAGCTGTAAATTCTATCGACAATTGCCTTCTTCCCCATTTCCTCCATCTCTTCTACCAGCAGCAAGGCATTTTGATAATCTTGCTGTTTGATTAATCTTTTGAGTTCGAGTATTTCTTCCATTAGCTAAACTATTCTCATACTTAAGTCTAACCAGTGCGATCGCGTTATAGGCGCGCTACTAGATATATAGTCAACGCCAGTTTCAGCTATAGCACGAATAGTTTTTAGGGTAATATTGCCTGATGCTTCTATCTTAACTCTGAGATTTGTCTGGCGAATTATCTTAATTGCCAAATTCATTTGTTCAAGAGACATATTATCCAACATGATTATGTCTGCACCATATTGTAGGGCTTGCTCTACCTCTTCTATATTTGTTGTTTCTACTTCTATATTTAAAGGATAGGGAATATTGTTTCTCACAAGTGCGATCGCTTTTTCTATTCCTCCTGCTGCTTTTATATGATTATCCTTAATCATCACCGCATCATCTAATCCCATCCGATGATTGATTGCACCACCTACTCGCGTGGCATATTTCTCTAGCACTCTCAAACCTGGGGTAGTTTTTCTAGTATCTACTAACCTAGCTGGCAAATCACTAATCTTATTTACATAGTTACGAGTAACTGTAGCAATTCCACTTAAACGCATCGCTAAATTAAGTGCTACCCTTTCTCCTGTTAGTAGAGCCTCCCTACTCCCTTCTATTTCGGCTATCTTTGTTCCCGATTGACAAAAATCTCCTTCTTTAACTGTGAGAGTAAATTGAGCCTCTTTGTCTAATAGTTGAAAAACTCGCGCTGCGATCGGTAATCCTGCAATTACCCCATCTTCTTTAATAATCCATATCGCTTGATTGATTTGGAATTCGCTATTAAACAATCCTTGGGTCGTAAAATCACCTCTACCGATGTCTTCTAATAACCAATCTTGTAGTAGGCGATCGACGATTATTAAGGAAGGTAAACTGACCATAGAAACTTTTTTACTGTTTAGAAAACTAAAACTAAATGCTATAACACTATAGCTGGTAGAGCTTAAAAGACAATTATGCAATATAAAAACAGGTTAATTTAAAAAAAAGTCGCTCAGGGGTTGACAAGGATAAATATATTCCCTATATTGGTAAATGCGCGGTTGAGAGGTAACCCCGAACAACAAGCGGACAGAACCTAGACAATACAATAGTTTGACGGTTTTTTAAACACACAGCTTTTTGAATTAAAAAACAATTAAAATGGCTCGGTGAGAAAAGCAAAAGATTAAGTAATTAAAAATTTGCCCAACTCAGCCAGTCAAAAAGAAAGAGCGAAAAATCACAACTTGAGATGAAATGAAGTTCAAGAAAAATTGAATGTAAGTTCAACATGGAGAGTTTGATCCTGGCTCAGGATGAACGCTGGCGGTATGCCTAACACATGCAAGTCGAACGGGCTCTTCGGAGCTAGTGGCGGACGGGTGAGTAACGCGTGAGAATCTGCCTTGAGGATGGGGACAACAGCGAGAAATCGCTGCTAAAACCCAATATGCCAGTTAGCTGGTGAAATATTTATAGCCTCAAGAGGAGCTCGCGTCCGATTAGTTAGTTGGTGGGGTAAGAGCCTACCAAGGCAGCGATCGGTAGCTGGTCTGAGAGGATGAGCAGCCACACTGGGACTGAGACACGGCCCAGACTCCTACGGGAGGCAGCAGTGGGGAATTTTCCGCAATGGGCGAAAGCCTGACGGAGCAATACCGCGTGAGGGAGGAAGGTTTTTGGATTGTAAACCTCTTTTTTAAAGGAAGAAGAAAGTGACGGTACTTTAAGAATCAGCATCGGCTAACTCCGTGCCAGCAGCCGCGGTAATACGGAGGATGCAAGCGTTATCCGGAATCATTGGGCGTAAAGCGTCCGCAGGTGGCTGTTCAAGTCTGCTGTTAAAGACAGAAGCTCAACTTCTGAACAGCAGTGGAAACTGGACGGCTAGAGTACGGTAGGGGTTGAGGGAATTCCCAGTGTAGCGGTGAAATGCGTAGATATTGGGAAGAACACCAGTGGCGAAGGCGCTCAACTGGATCGTAACTGACACTCAGGGACGAAAGCTAGGGTAGCGAAAGGGATTAGATACCCCTGTAGTCTTAGCTGTAAACGATGAACACTAGGCGTTGCTTGTATCGACCCGAGCAGTGCCGTAGCCAACGCGTTAAGTGTTCCGCCTGGGGAGTACGCACGCAAGTGTGAAACTCAAAGGAATTGACGGGGGCCCGCACAAGCGGTGGAGTATGTGGTTTAATTCGATGCAACGCGAAGAACCTTACCAGGACTTGACATCTCGAGAACTGAACCTAATAGTTCAGGTGCCTTAGGGAACTCGAAGACAGGTGGTGCATGGCTGTCGTCAGCTCGTGTCGTGAGATGTTGGGTTAAGTCCCGCAACGAGCGCAACCCTCGTTCTTAGTTGCCAGCATTAAGTTGGGCACTTTAGGAAGACTGCCGGTGACAAACCGGAGGAAGGTGGGGATGACGTCAAGTCAGCATGCCCCTTACGTTCTGGGCTACACACGTACTACAATGGTTGGGACAAAGGGCAGCGAGCTCGCAAGAGTCAGCGAATCTCATCAAACCCAGCCTCAGTTCAGATTGCAGGCTGCAACTCGCCTGCATGAAGGAGGAATCGCTAGTAATCGCAGGTCAGCATACTGCGGTGAATTCGTTCCCGGGCCTTGTACACACCGCCCGTCACACCATGGAAGTTGGCCACGCCCGAAGTCGTTACCCTAACCCTGTATAGGGAGGGGGATGCCGAAGGCAGGGCTGGTGACTAGGGTGAAGTCGTAACAAGGTAGCCGTACCGGAAGGTGTGGCTGGATCACCTCCTTATAGGGAGACCTAACCGTGAAGCGAAGACCGAAAAAGAGTCTCGCCATCACAGGTCAAACCAAGGTCGGTTCAAAAAGCAGCTAAAGATCCCAGATAGAGATCGAGCAAATGTGAGTCCAAGAAAACTGTCAAACTAATTGTTCTGGTTCGCCAAAAATCTACTAGAGAAAATAAGTAGCAAAACAAGGGCTATTAGCTCAGGTGGTTAGAGCGCACCCCTGATAAGGGTGAGGTCCCTGGTTCAAGTCCAGGATGGCCCACCATAAACAAGTAAGAAGTAGAAAGTAGCAAGTAACAAGTAAGAAACTGGTGAAAGTTATAATCGAGTTCTGAAGCAAAGGGGGTATAGCTCAGCTGGTAGAGCGCCTGCTTTGCAAGCAGGATGTCAGCGGTTCAAATCCGCTTACCTCCACCAAAAAGTTATTTACCCAGTCAAAACCTCAGCCCAAAAACGGTAAAATAGAGGCAGTAAAATCCAGCACTATCATCATTGATTGGCGAAAAAGATGATTCTGCTGGACTTTAAAAAGTCCAGAATGAACCTTGAAAACTGCATAATATCTAGAAACAGCAAGCTCGTTCAAGTAGCGAAAGCTAACTAAAAGAACTTGTTGGTGATAGAGCCAAATTATAGAACTAAGTAATTAGGTCAAAAAAAACTAAGGCAGTGAGCATGACCGGCGTCGTCAGAGGCCAAGGAAAATGCTCATGAAAAATTAGTCCAAAAGTAAAGATTAGAAAGTATCTTGCACCAATGTAGGATACCAGGTCAAGCTACAAAGGGCTAACGGTGGATACCTAGGTACACAAAGGCGAAGAAGGACGTGGTGACCGACGAAATGCCTCGGGGAGTTGGAAACAAGCATAGATCCGAGGGTGTCCGAATGGGGCAACCCAAATGAACGACCTGCTGAATATATAGGCAGGAGCGAGCGAACTCAGCGAACTGAAACATCTTAGTAGCTGAAGGAAGAGAAAGCAACAGCGATTTCCCCAGTAGCGGCGAGCGAAACGGAAACAGCCTAAACCATGAACTTCGGTTGATGGGGTCGTGGGACAGTCATCAGGGATTAGGGAAGCTAGACGAAGCAGTTGAAAGCTGCACCAGAGGAGGTGAAAGTCCTGTAGTCGAAAGCGGAAATAAACCGACTGAATCCCGAGTAGCACGGAGCCCGTGGAATTCCGTGTGAATCAGCGAGGACCACCTCGTAAGGCTAAATACTCCTGTGTAACCGATAGAGAAACAGTACCGCGAGGGAAAGGTGAAAAGAACCCCGGCGAGGGGAGTGAAATAGAACATGAAACCGTTAGCCTACAAGCAATTAGAGCACGATTGAACGTGTAATAGTGTGCCTGTTGAAGAATGAGCCGGCGACTTACAGGTTGTGGCAGGTTAAGAAGTAATACTCGAAGCCAAAGTGAAAGCGAGCCTGACAAGGGCGAATTTTGTCACAATTTGTAGACCCGAACCCGGGTGATCTAACCATGTCCAGGATGAAGCTTGGGTAAAGCTAAGTGGAGGTCCGAACCGACTGGCGTTGAAAAGCCAGCGGATGAGGTGTGGTTAGGGGTGAAATGCCAATCGAACCCGGAGCTAGCTGGATCTCCTCGAAATGCGTTTAGGCGCAGCGGTAAGTAGACTTGTTGGGGGGTAAAGCACTGTTTCGCTGCGGGCTGCGAGAGCGGTACCAAAGTGAGACAAACTCAGAATACCCAACAAAATTTTACCAGTGAGACGGTGGGGGATAAGCTTCATCGTCGAAAGGGAAACAGCCCAGACCACCAGCTAAGGTCCCCAAGTACACACTAAGTGAGAAAGGAGGTGGGAGTGCATAGACAACCAGGAGGTTTGCTTAGAAGCAGCAATCCTTAAAAGAGTGCGTAATAGCTCACTGGTCTAGCGCTCCTGCGCCGAAAATGAACGGGGCTAAGTGTGTCACCGAAGCTGTGGACTTGTGTTTAACACAAGTGGTAGAGGAGCGTTCTGTATTGGGAGAAGCATTAGCGGCAAGCAGATGTGGACGATACAGAAGTGAGAATGTCGGCTTAAGTAGCGAAAATATATGTGAGAATCATATACCCCGAAAGCCTAAGGGTTTCTTCGGAAGGCTCGTCCGCGAAGAGTTAGTCGGGACCTAAGGCGAGGCCGAAAGGCGTAGTCGATGGACACAGGGTGAATATTCCCTGACTACTGCATGGGAGCTGAGATAGGGACGCATGAACAATAACCACGCCCTGAATGGATTGGGAGTTCTCCAAGGAGAACGTGTGGTAAAGCTAGTGCCAAGAAAAGCTATTTCAGTGATGAAGATGTAGTACCCGTACCCGAAACCGACACAGGTAGGCAGGTAGAGAATACTAAGGGGCGCGAGATAACTCTCTCTAAGGAACTCGGCAAAATGACCCCGTAACTTCGGGAGAAGGGGTGCCACCGAGAGGTGGTTGCAATAAAGAGGCCCAGGCGACTGTTTACCAAAAACATAGGTCTCTGCTAACTCGTAAGAGGATGTATAGGGGCTGACGCCTGCCCAGTGCCGGAAGGTTAAGGAAGTTGGTCAGGGGCTTGCCCTAAAGCTAACGACTGAAGCCCCGGTGAACGGCGGCCGTAACTATAACGGTCCTAAGGTAGCGAAATTCCTTGTCGGGTAAGTTCCGACCCGCACGAAAGGCGTAACGATCTGGGCGCTGTCTCGGAGAGAGGCTCGGCGAAATAGGATTGTCTGTGAAGATACGGACTACCTACACTTGGACAGAAAGACCCTATGAAGCTTTACTATAGCCTGGAATTGGGTTCGGGCTTCGCTTGCGCAGAATAGGTGGGAGACGATGAAGATAACCTTGTGGGGTTATTCGAGTCATCGGTGAGATACCACTCTAGCGAGGCTAGAATTCTAACTTGCTCCCGTAATCCGGGAGAAGAACAGTTTCAGGTGGGTAGTTTGACTGGGGCGGTCGCCTCCAAAAAAGTAACGGAGGCGCACAAAGGTTCCCTCAGGCTGGATGGAAATCAGCCACAGAGTGTAAAGGCACAAGGGAGCTTGACTGCGAGAGAGACAACTCAAGCAGGTAGGAAACTAGGTCTTAGTGATCCGACGGTGCTGCGTGGAAAGGCCGTCGCTCAACGGATAAAAGTTACTCTAGGGATAACAGGCTGATCTCCCCCAAGAGTTCACATCGACGGGGAGGTTTGGCACCTCGATGTCGGCTCATCGCAACCTGGGGCTGAAGTAGGTCCCAAGGGTTGGGCTGTTCGCCCATTAAAGCGGTACGTGAGCTGGGTTCAGAACGTCGTGAGACAGTTCGGTCCATATCCGGTGTAGGCGCAAGAGTATTGAGAGGAGTCTTCCTTAGTACGAGAGGACCGGGAAGAACGCACCGCTGGTGTACCAGTTATCGTGCCAACGGTAGACGCTGGGTAGCCAAGTGCGGAGAGGATAACCGCTGAAAGCATCTAAGTGGGAAGCCCACCTCAAGATGAGTACTCTCATGGCAATTGCCAGTAAGGTCACGGGAAGAACACCCGTTAATAGGCGCTAGGTGGAAGAGCAGCAATGTTTGTAGCCGAGGCGTGCTAACAGACCGAGGGCTTGACCTCAACTAACTGACCGACAACTGACTAACCCTCAGAGATTACCCAATTCGACTGTTTCGGCTCGTTGACCACCACTTCTAGATTTATGCAGTCTTGAAGGTTCACCAAGGCTCGAACCGCCAGCATTCCTGGTGCTTGTAGCGCAGTGGTCCCACTTCGACTCCATCCCGAACTCGATTGTGAAACGCTGTAGCGGCCAAGATACTTGGAGGGTAGCCTCCTGGGAAAATAGCTCAGTGCCAGGTTCATTAATAACCTCTAAACCCCTTACCATTGAAACTAGTTGGTGAGGGGTTTGGTTTTTTAGCTGTTTTTAGTTACTGTAAAATACGGAGTCAGTGTTTTTGTTGACAGGCCAATCTTCATTTTCACCACCAATAATAATTCTCTCAATTTGTACAAACTCTTTACTTAGCTGATTAATAGCGTTTATTAAAATATCGATCGCAATTAAATCACTGGTTCCTAAGTCAAACCAGCACCTACCCCAAACGCCTAAATATTCAATATCTCCCATATTGTGCATTGGAGACATCAGAGCATCATCTAACTCTGTTCGATCATATTCCATATAGCTGATTTCTACGCCTGTATCTTGAACTCGAAGATTTTCAGCATTGAAGCCACCAAGTTTACCTAAATAAAACCACGAATCTAATAGCTCTTCAATATATTGTTGTTCCATTCTCGAAGGAACAGTAGGAAATTCTAACCAAATCCAAACATCAAAAGGATTAAATTCTCTAAATTGTATTTCCATAGTTTTTAATCGTAAGTTAGGTAAGAATAAGTGAGTGTTTGTTTATCAATTTAATAGATGGGTCGAAAACCCCACCCTAAAGGGGTGATTCTTGATTGCCAATATACTCTTTAATCTTCGCAATTGGCGCACCTCCACAACTGACACAAAAATAGCTAGGACTCCACAAATGTTCTTTGTGGGGAGCTAGTTTAAATTCCTTTCTTAACATACGACTAGAAACGCCTTTAAGAGAATTGACTATCTGAGAAATAGAAAGCTTAGGCGGATATTCAATCAACAAATGAACATGGTCAGACTCTCCGTTGAGACGAATGACCCTAAAATT